>NZ_JBHIRE010000015.1:0-38375 GCF_042196885.1 Bartonella sp. AA86SXKL
AAAACAATACCAATAAAATATTGAACAAAAAATCCTATTTCAAGACATTATTGGCAACAAGCAATTATAGGAAAAATAAGAAGCGTATAAAAGTTTCATGCCCGATAGCAGCGGCTTTCAGATTATAATACCCCTCCCCTCACAACGATTGCAACTTTTCTTACATATCGCAAGGATGTCATGTAAAAGGCTAAAGATAGAGTACATATTCTATAATCACCATTGCATAAATATTTTACACACTTTATGCTTTTCCACGAGAGCAAAAGGAAGATGTCAATGTCATCTAAACTGACGCGTAACCAAACATTGGTTTTAAACACTTTAAAAAATGCAAAAGGGCCTTTAAGTGCTTATGCGATTCTCAATCACTTACGCGAAGAAGGTTTTCGTGCACCTCTCCAAGTTTATCGTGCGTTAGAAAAACTCGTACAATTAAAGTGTATTCATCGTCTTGAAAGTGTAAATGCCTTTATGGTCTGTTTACACCCTGAAAACTGTCAACATGAACTTACAACGTTTATAATTTGCGAAAACTGTGGCACAGTCAACGAAATACAAAATCAAACGATTGTATCGAGTTTAAAACAGATGGTTCAAGCTGTTGACTTCCAAGCACATAAAAGCACCTTAGAAGTACGAGGTCTTTGTAAAAAATGCGCAATAAAATAAGACCGCTAACTTGAAAACAAGATCTCTAACTTGCAAGTTTATATATTTAGCATTATGTACCAGGGATCGCCTTATTGTTTGAAAAGCTCTTATCGTCCGTGCATGTATATCACCCGATCTTAGTGATGGGTTTATTATACTCATTGGAACATAAATATTGAAAGTATAAAATCATGTCCGTAGCTGAGACAATTTTTTCAACCAAAAATTTCAATAAAACGCAAAAAAAGAAAGTAATCAAGGCTCTTCTTATTGTCTTTGCACTCTTTGTGCTTTGGTTTAGCTACAAATGGATAACGCAATGGCGTTATATGCTATCCACTGAAGATGCCTATGTACAAGGAGATATAGCCGCTATTGCGACTAAATTAAATGGATATATTGCAAAAATTGCCATTAAAGCCAACCAAGTTGTAAAAAAGGACGATGTTTTATTTTACTTAGACAATGGTGATTATCAAATAGCCTTGGATCAAACAAAAGCGCATCTTGACACACAGAAAAAAACACTTCTACGCATTGATGCACAAATCACAGCCGCTCATAGTGCTTTAGATGATGCAAAAGCGCAAAAAGCAGCCGCTTCAGCCATAGCAACCAATGCACAACTCACCTTAAAACGTGTAACAGAACTGAAAGCCAATCGTTATGCTCCTCAATCTGATGTCGATGATGCCAAATCAGCTTATGAACAAGCCATTGCAAATATTAACAGAGCAGATGCACAAATCGCTGCAGCACGTGCAAATATCCGAGTACTAGAAGCACAACGAAGTGAAACAGAAAGCCAAACAAAGAGTTTAGAACTTTCGCGTGAAAAAGCACAACGTGATCTTGATTCAACCATTATACGCGCGCCATTTGATGGAATCATAGGAAATTTAACAGCAAAAACGGGAGATTTTGTTGTAAATGGCCAACGTCTTGCAGCGTTAGTCCCCATCCATGCACTTTATATTGAAGCAAACTATAAAGAAACACAGTTGCAAAATATTCATGCAGGACAAAAGGCTTATATTTCTGTTGATGCCTTCAAAAAGCAGGTCTTTACAGGAACAGTGCTTTCTATTTCACCTGCAACAGGTGCTGTTTTTTCTCTTCTTCCTCCACAAAACGCTACCGGTAACTTTACAAAGATTGTCCAACGCATTCCCGTACGTATTTCTATTCCAGAAGAAGTCTTAAAGACCGGACATATCCGAGCAGGAATGAGTGTTTCAGTAGAAGTTGATACACGTACAAAACCACAAGATAAAAGTCTCTTATAATAACAAGCAAATGACCTCATTATTATGACATCTTCAATACCAAAGCCCATACAGTCTCAAGAGCGCATAGAAATCCGTAACATTGTGATTTTCATAGTTATGGCCTTTGGCATGTTCATGGCGATTTTGGATATACAAATCGTTGCCTCCTCTTTAGCCGAAGTTCAAGCTGGTCTTTCTGCAAGCTCTGAAGAAATTTCATGGGTTCAAACCTCCTATCTCATCGCTGAAGTCATCATGTTGCCCCTTTCTGGATTCTTAGGAAGATTGCTTTCAACACGTATTTTCTTCACCATATCAGCGATCGGGTTTACGATTACTTCTGTTCTTTGTGCAACAGCAACATCTATTGGAGAGATGATTATCTACCGTGCATTGCAAGGTTTTATTGGTGGAGGAATTATCCCAAGCGTTTTTGTCGCCTCTTATGTTCTTTTCCCTCCTTCCAAACGCCCAATTGTTACCCCTATTGTTGGACTAGTCGCAACATTAGCCCCCACTATTGGTCCAACGGTCGGAGGTTATCTTTGTCATATCTTATCATGGCACTGGCTTTTTCTCATTAATGTGCCTTTTGGGATTATTATTTCAATTCTCGCTTGGAAATTGATTGATTTTGATAAAGCAAATCCATCTCTCATGGCTAAATTTGACTGGTTGGGGCTCATTTCTATGGCTGTTTTTCTAGGAACTTTAGAGTATGTACTAGAAGAAGGCGCACGTCATGATTGGCTGAATGATAGGCTGGTTCGGAATTTATTCATTATCATGATTCTTGCTGCCGCCTTGTTTTTCTGGCGTGCTTTTACAGCAAAAGAACCCATTGTAGATCTCTCTACTTTTTCTAATTTCAATTTTTCAGCTGCATCCATTTTTTCCTTTTCACTGGGGATAGGTCTTTATGGACTCACGTACCTTTATCCTGTCTATTTGAGCCAAATCCGCCATTATGATGCCCTTATGATTGGAGAAACATTGTTTCTTTCAGGATTCGTCATGTTATTAACGGCTCCCCTTGCAGGATTCCTTTCAGCACGAATGGATGCACGTTTAATGATGGCAATAGGACTTTTTGGTTTTGCAATAGGCACTTGGATGGCAAGCACTATCACAGATAAGTGGGATTTTTGGCAGCTTTTTTGGCCGCAAGTTTTCCGTGGTGCTTCTGTAATGTTATGTATGGTTCCTATTAATAATATTGCCTTGGGAACACTCCCACCAGAACGAATGCAAAATGCTTCTGGACTCTTTAATCTCACACGGAATCTAGGTGGTGCTGTAGGGCTTGCCATTATCAGCACTATCATGACAAAACGCACGGATTTCCATTATGAACGAATAGCCGAAACACTTAACCACGCAAACAGACAAGCAACTGAAATGCTTTCAAAGCTTACTTTATTATTCAAAACAGAAACCTTTGATTCCTATACCCTGGCTCTTTCTCAATTGTTTAATATGGTACGCATACAAGCAATGATTATGGCTTTTAGTGATATTTTCTTTATCATAACCATCATCTTTGGTGTTTTGACATTTATGACCATGTTTCTCAAAAAAATACCACCTCTCATGGATTCACCACCAAATCACTAAGCTTAATTAAAATTGAGAAATATTTTTTATCCTTATCACTTTCCTCGCTTCCTATGCACTTTACCTTTTCTCAAGAGACAGTATAAATAAATATGTGATTCTAAATGATTCTTCTGATAAAAATTCTTTTCAATGCAGGCTCTTTACGCACTTTTAAAATAACTTCTCACATACAAAAATTGTTTTAGATGATCGGTAAACAAAGATCTTACCTAACGTGCTCCACACTATAAAGATAAAGCAGCTATTTCTATAAGATTTTTGATTTATCACCATAGGG
Source organism: Bartonella sp. AA86SXKL (assembly GCF_042196885.1). Classification (NCBI taxonomy): domain Bacteria; kingdom Pseudomonadati; phylum Pseudomonadota; class Alphaproteobacteria; order Hyphomicrobiales; family Bartonellaceae; genus Bartonella; species Bartonella sp. AA86SXKL. The sequence goes on from NZ_JBHIRE010000015.1 coordinate 3,817, forward strand.
CACAAAAGATTAAAAGATTCTTGGCCCTTTACTCTTTTGAGTCTTACAAGAATATTCATAAAAGATTTATGATTCTTGTGATTTTTATTCACGCACCTATTTCCCTTATAATGTGTAGGACAACGTTTTTTTGATTCTGAATGCAAAATTTTACATGAAAAAATCATTTTGTATTTGATCCTCTCATGCTAATTGCAAAACGATTTACCTTTATAGTAAAAAAGTAATTATATATTTTTTTCAAAAAAGCTGCTTTTGAACATGTAATTTTATTTTTTACACTCTTTTAAAAAAGCTGATACCTATAATTTTGATTCTACTGCTGCATATTTTTCTTTCTTAAGCCCCTTCTCTTTCAACAAGCGCTAAAATTGTATAAAATTTCTCAAAATATCTCTCTATTGAATCAATCAAAACCATTCCCTTGCACATAAAAAGCAAAGAAACAAAAACTGTTTAAGAAAAAAATAAAATATCCAACCGTTTCGATGCAAGATCTACCAACGATATTGAAAACTGGAAAATGTATGATGATACTGGCTTTTAAAGAATACAAAACCACTCAAAAATCCGGTTCCTTTAATATTATAAAATAGGACGCTATTTCAAAAAATGAGCTTAAAATATATTCCTACTCACTTAACTGAAATTATCAAAAATAAGAAACCAGCCATATAATAAAATCGCAATACAACTCCCCAAAAACTTTGTACCGCTAAATACTTTGGCTCTAGCCAAAACAGTATGCTCTCCTCAATGCCAGCTGTTGAAAAACAAAATAAACACGATCTTCAAGCCACTTTATGATGCTGAAAACGATTTGAAACTTCTCGTTCTCCACTAGGAACCAAAGTGCCATAACACCCAGAAAGATAATGTGGTATCAGTTCCAACGCTTGAAAGCGATGCTTTTCGTAAGGACCAGGCATTGCCAAATTTTCTGTTAAACTATTTGAAAAGCCAAAACGTTGATAAAATTCAAAATCCCCTACCAGCAAAATGGCGCCATATCCCAATTTTTTTGCTGTTTCAATTGCATGGCGGACTAAAATTGATCCTATTCCCATACCAGCACATTCAGATGCAACAGCCAAGGGGCCCAAAAGTAAAGCATGTTGTGTTTTATTTTTTCTTTTAGAAAAAGAAACATGCCAAAGACGGACACTTCCCACAAGCTCTCCAAGCGCATTTTTAACCACAAAAGAAAGTCCTTGAGCAGCTAACCGACCACGACGTAAAGCCTCTGATGATTTACGTTTACGTCCATACCCCATCGTTGAATCAAGCAAAATTTCTCGATAAGGCTTATCGGTTTCTTGCTCCAATAAAAGTGTAAAACATGCCCCATCTTTTGTTTGAAAGTTCATCATGTTCATCTCAATGACCGCCCTCTTATAGCGCCATGACGAGCATAGCAAAAAGTCTAAAAAAACTATAGTTAAAAGGAAACCTCAGATCACATATGATCGTAAAGGCTCAAAACCATTAAAAGCAACCGATGCGTAAGTTGTTGTGTAAGCACCCGTTCCATGAATCAATATTTCATCTCCTATCGTTAGGGATAGAGGAAGCGGATAAGGTGTTTTTTCATAGAGAACATCTGCCGAATCGCATGTTGGTCCAGCCAAAATACAAGGCTCCATTACCTTATCATCATGAGGTGTCTCAATAGGATAACGAATGGCTTCATCCATAGTCTCAGCAAGACCATTAAATTTTCCAATATCAAGATAAACCCATCGTACATTATCATTATCAGCTTTTTTAGATATTAGAACAACTTCTGTACGAATAACACCAGCATTGCCAACCATCGCACGTCCTGGCTCAATAATCGTCTCAGGGATACGATTACCAAAATGCTTTTTCAATGAATCAAAAACTGCTGTACCATAAGCTTGTTCTGTAGGGACATCTTTCAAATAACGCGTTGGAAAACCGCCCCCCATATTCACCAACCTTAGTGAAATACCTTCTTGTTCCAAGCGCTTAAAAACTGTAGAAGCATCCGATAAAGCACGATCCCACGCACTCAGATCAACCTGCTGAGATCCAACATGAAAAGAAACACCGTAGGCTTGCAAACCCAATTGGTGTGCCCGTCTTAGAACATCAACCGCCATAGCTGGAACACAACCGAATTTGCGTGACAATGGCCACTCTGCACCTTTGCCATCGGTAAGAACACGGCAAAAAACACGTGTTCCTGGAGCAACACGCGCAATTTTTTCCACTTCTTCAACACAATCAACGGCATAAAGTGAAACTCCCAATGCATATGCTCGTGCAATATCACGCTCTTTTTTAATCGTATTCCCAAAAGAAATACGCTCTGACGTTGCTCCTGCTTTTAAAGCCATTTCAATTTCTGCAACAGAAGCCGCATCAAAAGAAGATCCTAAAGAACTCAGCAAACGCAAGATTTCAGGAGCTGGATTTGCCTTTATTGCGTAAAAAATACGAGACTGCGGCAGAGCTTTTTCAAAATTTAAATAGTTGTCACGAACAACATCAAGGTCAACAATTAAGCATGGACCTTCAGAACGATGTGTTGCAAGAAAATCGCGAATACGTTGCGTTGCCATCTGCAATTCTCCTTGAGGGAAAGCTCCCCCACTCTATGCTTGGACAGCCAAAGCTGCCAAAAGCTAAAGGACAAAAAACACACAACAACCATCCCCATTCTGATTACAAAAAATCAGAAATTAGCATTGCATGCAGCGAAAGAACAGCGCGAAGCCGCGTTATTCTATTTTATCTGCCTTTTTGATTGGAGTTGAGAAAACCACTTCCGCACTGAAGGCAATGAGGTGTGCCTCTATAGTTATCCCAGCATTTAAAAGCTGGAAGACACCAGAAAGGCCCGCACCGTCGTTGCTTCAAGATGTCCTCATTCTTGCAATTGGCTGTAAGAATGACTGGAGCGGTTAGTTCCAGGTACCGTACCGGTTAATCTCACCATTTGAGAACCAGCGGACACCCACAGGCACGTGCGACTTTGGGCAAGGCATCCTATAAAACGAATCCTTTCTCATTTCAATCATTTTTTTAATTTTAAACATTTTTTAATTCTTAAAGATAAAATGGTGCAAAAAAACAACACTCTCCCCCAGACAAAGCCATCCATCCGCTTTCATGAGATCACACCCCTTACATTATCCGTGCAACATAAATCACTGTCTTGTGTTTAAAGCCCCTCGTTTCTTTACCCTATTCTATCTCCTAATATCCGCAGCAGAAAATAACGCAAAATAAATTATTCAAAACTTAATTTATAATGACAATTTATTATTGTGCCCTTAAACAAAAATCCCATTATAAAATCCTCTTATTTCAACCCTCTTACAATGAATCAATTAAAATCATTCTTTTGCGCATCACAAATAAAAAACAATTGAAAAAAGGAGTACCTCTTATATATCCTCTCAAATGCAAAGATGACCAACATTGAAGACTGAGGATAGTAACGACTGAAGCACCATCGTCTTTAAAGATAACGTGTCCTTCCCCCAACAAAACGCCATCATCTTTCTCATTTACATCCTAAAAAACATCCCTACTTCCACATTCATTTCACAGCATAGCTTAAGCAAAATATCATGAAGAATTCCCCGTATAATATAGCTTGTATGATATAGATCAACTACATCTCACCCTCTTTATACTTATGAAATTAAAAACAAACGCTCCCATTCTATCTGCCAACTCCCAATATTGCAGAAACTCCTACATTGAAATGTTTCATAACACCTTATCTAAAATGATTTTTGTCCACACGTTGCTCCCATTTGCAACGTACAAGTGAATGAATTTTACGCGATTCGTTCTCATCTAATCTGAAAGCAATAAAGTTCACAATATTGAACTATTTTATTCAAATGAAAATAAATTATCATTATAAATTAATGTATTATATTAAATTCTGAAATCATAAACTCCTATTATCATTTTATTTTTTCCACCTAGCATCTGCTTTTTCATCTCCTCTTATTAATCACATCTTATTCATACGCTTTTCTCTTAAACTATAAATCTCCCTCCTCTGCGCTGTTGGTGAACGGCTTTTCTATTTTAAAATGAAAAGTATCTGAAAACTCAATCCTATAAAGTCAAGGAGAGCGAACAATCTATAATGATTATTTATAAGTCAAATAATTTAACATAAACAAAAAGACCGAATAATATCCGGTCTTATAAAATATTTTTCTACCAATATTAAAAAACTCTTCTCTCTTAAATTTAAGAGAAAAACGCTACAACTTAAAACTCTACACTGCGATATCCTTATGTCCCTTGATGAGAATCAATTGCACGCAACTTCAACAATTGAAATTGCCTATGGCGCTCACGAAAGCGCTCTCTATCGGCTTCACTACGCGTGTTATAACAAGCATCACAGGAAACACCTTCCTCATAATGAGGCGATAATTTGCTTTCAGCATTAAGAGGAGAACGACACGCACGACATAATTCGCGTCCACATTCTTCAAGACCATGTTGAACAGAAACACGCTCATCAAAAACAAAACACTCACCCCACCATAAACTCTTCTCTTTTGGAATTTTTTCTAAATATTTCAGAATACCTCCTTTTAGATGGTAGACTTGCTCATAACCAAGATCACGAACATAAGCTGTTGATTTTTCACACCGAATGCCGCCTGTACAAAACATAGCAATTTTCTTTTTTTTCTTTAACTCAGCCTCATGTTTACGCACCCATTCAGGAAATTCGCGAAATGTTTTAATCTGCGGATCAATCGCTCCTTGAAAACTCCCTATCGCATATTCATAGTCATTCCGTGTATCGATTAAAATTGTCTCTTCATCTTGAATAAGAGCATTCCAATCTTCAGGATCGACATAAGTACCAACAACTTTTAGCGGATCAACCCCTTTAACCCCCATTGTCACAATCTCTTTTTTCAACCGCACTTTCATGCGATGAAAAGGCATTTTTGATGCCCATGAATATTTAATCTCCGGCGTTTGAAACGCTGGCTCAGCCGTAATAAAATCCACCAATGCCTCAATCGCATCACAAGAACCAGCAACTGTTCCATTAATGCCCTCTTGTGCTAAAAGCAGAGTGCCTTTGATATCCTTTGCTTGACATAAATCCTGCAAAGGTTTTTGTAATTGATGATAATGCTTCAAATCTGCAAAGCAATAAAGTGCAGCAACTTTAAAATTCTTTTCCATGTGTTTTGCCATAACGCGCGTTTCATTCAATTTCAAGATTTATTCATGTACTCTTTAACATATTGTGCTTAATCAAACGATACAAATAATATCATCTCCAAGAAGAAAAAATATCATGTGCCAAAAAAGAAAAAAGCTTTTATTATATCTCCAAGGACAAACTGTCATACCTATTTTACTCATTGACAATCTACAAAGTGCTGTACCCTTAACACGCGCTCTTGTCAAAGGTGGATTAAAAACAATTGAGATCACCTTGCGAACACCAAATGCCCTCAAAGCAATTCAGAAAATCACACAAGAAGTCCCTGAAGCAATTGTTGGAGCCGGCACAATTCTCAACACAACACATTACGAAAAAGCCGAACAAGCTGGAGCCAAGTTTATTGTAAGCCCCGGATTATCCAATGAACTAATCAATTGTGCAAAAAATAGTGAAATTCCCCTTCTTCCCGCTGCAATGACCCCAAGTGAACTCATGCAAGCATTAAACAAAGGCTATTCATATCTTAAATTTTTCCCTGCTGAAGCTGCTGGAGGTATTTCCTTCATCGAAGCTTTAGCATCTCCCTTCTCTGATATCTGGTTTTGCCCAACAGGCGGTATTACACAAAAAAGTGCACCACAATGGCTCCAACTGCCCAATGTCTTCTGCGTTGGAGGTTCTTGGATAGCGCCCCAAAAACTTATTGCCATAAGTGATTGGGATTCGATTACTGCATTAGCATATACCGCATCACAACTTCCCTCTCCCTCGAAAAAAGCTCTTTCTACAATATAATGTTAAAGTGCAAGAATATCAGTCCCTTCAACAAGACCAAAGCTTTCACACATTCTTGCGCAATCTTTTAACATTGCCATGGAAACACAAATCATCACCCAATCTTCATCGAGATGAATTTGGGGAAGTGCTATTGTTTCAAAGCCGCTTGTTTCAAAAAAGCACCCACTCTCCATAACAGTCGTAATACGCCCCATATGCTCAGAAAGCTCACGAGTGGTCATAGGATAAAATTTCAACTGTTGTGCATATGCCCCACAATGAGTGGATCTTATTGCAAAAAGGAAACAAGATCTTTTGCACAAATCGACTCATTCTTTTCGCGCGTTATTTAAATAAGAACAACTTCTGAAAATTTTTCATAAATGTCAGGCTCACGAATAAAGCTTGCAAAAGAAAAAAACCCGTACCGGTTTGAAAGAAGATAAAGCATCAACTTTCCCACTCATTACTCCACAAAAGCGCGCTCTACAACATAAGTAGCAGGAGCATTATTGGCCCCTTCAACAAGACCAAAGCTTTCACACATCCTTGCGCAATCTTTTAACATAGCCATGGAACCACAAATCATCACCCGATCCTCATCAGGATGAATCTTAGGAAGTCCTGTTGTTTCAAAAAAGTCCCCACTTTCCATAACAGTCGTAATACGGCCCATATGCTCAGAAGCTTCACGAGTAGTCATAGGATAAAATCTCAACTGTTGTGCATACTCTCCAATGAGTGGATCTTGTTGCAAAGAGGAAACAAGATCTTTTGCATAAATTAACTCATTTTTTTCGCGCGTTGTTTGAATAAGGACAACTTCTGCAAATTTTTCATAAGCTTCAGGATCACGAATAAGGCTTGCAAAAGGAGCAATCCCCGTCCCAGTTGAAAGAAGATAAAGACGTTTTCCAGGAATAAGAGCATCAAGCACCAGCGTTCCTGTAGATTTTTTACGCATGAGAACTGTATCACCAATTTTAATTTTTTGGAGATGCTCGGTTAAAGGTCCCCCTGGAACTTTTATCGAAAAAAACTCAAGCTGTTCATCCCAAAAGGGACTTGCAATCGAATAAGCGCGATAAATCGGCTTTTCTGCATTTGGCAAACCGATCATAACAAACTCACCCGAACGAAAACGAAAACTTTCCGGACGATTCAGACGGAATTTAAATAACCGATCTGTATAATGACAAACCTCTTGGACAGTAAGGGCGAACACATTCTCAGGAATCGGAAAATTTGCAACGCTGCTGATGCTTGACGGAACATTGGTAGCAGACGTATTCATACTCTTCCCCATATCTTTATTGAACGTTAAATTTCGAATCTTTGACGTGATATAGTACTTGCACAACCATCTGCCAACAATTTTCTCAACACAAAAACCTCAAGGTTAACACTTTTATGTCAAAATTAAATAAATGAGTCTAGTGCACTCTATAAGCGATAAAATTGATTTCACTTAAAACCAATCAAAGACTAGAAAGTAAATACTGGATACCCAATCCATCTTGAAAACAAATAATATCCAAATCAACGAGTTTTCTAAATCAACAGTTTTAATGTATCAAAAAGTGTTTACACTGTTTTCTATTCAATAAAAATAATTTTAAGTGCATGAGACAACATCCAAAATTGCACAGATGAGTGATCTTCCCTCTCATGGTAGAAAACTTGTAATGCATTGATTTAACGTGGTTAATTTAATCATTTTACCTTCTCTAAATAAGAAGCCAATGCAATATTTAATCAAAACAATCACACCAGCAATAATAGTCTAACATTGCACTCTTCAAAATGATACAATACAATAAATTATGTTTATTTTTTTATATGCCTAAACGAGGGCAAATAAGTAAAAAAGTCTATGTTTTACAAATCATTAGAAGATACCATGTTGATAACAACACAAATAAAACTAAACTATCTCTTATATCCAGAGTACCATTTTACATAAAAAATGACTTTAATGGCAGCATAGGCTTCTTATGATTTTGACCATAGCAAATAGTGTCTTTCCCCTATATCGTAAAGAACCTCAATGAAACAACCAAAAAAACTCCGTATTTCACGAACACAGATAAGCTTTTAAAATGAACAAATCCGTTAATGATGAAATAAATACATCACTCTATACAGCTGTAGCAACCATCGATGTCAGTGCCATTGTTGCCAATTATATCACTTTAGCCAAACGTGTAGCTCCAACACAATGTTCAGCAGTTGTAAAAGCAAATGCCTATGGATTAGGAGCTCACAAAATTGCTCCTGCCCTTTATCAAGCTGGTTGTCGCACTTTTTTTGTCGCACAAATCAGAGAAGCACTCCAATTAAAAAGCATTTTACCATCAAATGTCACGATTGCCCTTCTGAATGGACTTCCACACTTAGCAGAAGAGTTTGTCGCACAATCTGGTATTGTTCCTGTTCTAAACTCTTGGAATGCCATTGAAAATTGGCAAAAAATTTGTCAAAAAAAAGATAAAAAATTTCCAGCAATTGTTCAAATCGATACCCATATGAACCGATTAGGACTGGATCAAAAAGAGTTACAAAAACTCATCAAACACCCTACAATTTTCGAAAAAGCAGAAATAAAATATATTCTTAGTCATCTTTCTAACGGAGAAGATGATACCCACCCATCAAATTATGCCCAATTGACTTCTTTCAAAACTATCCTTGCGCAATTGCCTGCTTGCAAAGTTTCCTTTGCCAATTCTGGAGGTATCTTTCTAGGATCAGATTTTTATTTTGATCTTGTTCGTCCAGGCATTGCACTTTACGGAGTTGATCCGCGGGGAAAACACCCATCACCTCTGAAACCTGTTTTAAAACTTGAAGCCCAAGTCATTCAAAGCCGCGTTGTTGATATAGGAGCACCTGTTGGTTATGCAGAAAGCTTTATAACCAACAGACCAAGCACTCTTGCAACCATTTCTATAGGCTACGCAGACGGCTGGCTCCGTGCTCTTTCGAATAAAGGAACTGTTTATTTCAACGGGCACAAACTTCCCATGGTTGGGCGGGTTTCTATGGATTCCATTATTGTAGATACGACCGATCTTGAACAAAAACCTCAAACTGGTGACTGGGTAGAGCTCATTGGTCGCCATCAAACACTTGAAAAAGTATCTATAGATGCCGATACCCTCCCCAATGAAATTCTAACATCTCTTGGCTCCCGCTATAAATACATTTACACATAAAAACTCTTTAGCCATAAAGAAATAAATTGATAAAAATCATCATTTTAGAAAATTGAGGGGCTTTTACAAAAGATTTTACAACAATCAACCACATAGAATGGTCATAGATACCGTACATTCACAGAAATCTCAAAACAGACAAGTTAATGGACTGTTTTATGGAAGTAGCTTTCATCTAAAATACAAAAACTTAGCCTTTCCCCATAAATTGACAAAAAAGAATCTACTACAAAGTTTTTAAAATTAATTTCCCAATTAAAATCATTCGCTTGCATACCACAAGCTGGACTATGTGTAGATAAAAATGATTTAAGAAAAGAATAATGCCTCTTATGAACCATAGTGCCAAGAGCTATAACATTAGGCGCTGGCAAAGTGTATGGATAGTGCCGGCTTACTCCGTTATGAAGCGTAAAGATTGGGGGATCAATAGATTTACCCTTACACCATTCACAAGCGCCGTCGCGAAATGGGATTAGGAGCGAAATATCTCTTTAAAACAAACATGTGAATTAACAACCCAAGTATATTCTTTTTGGAGCGTTCTGTTTTACATGAGGGTCGTGCCCCCATTAAAAAACACAATAAATAAAAGTGTGGAGCAATGTGCAATCCCCATTATTAAAAAAACATTGCTTTAAATGCTTTTGAAAGCCGCAAAGCTGAATTAAAAGGAGATGACAAACTGAGGATTGAGTTTTACCTTTACGGCTTTACATTTTCCCAAAATGAGATTGTCTTCCAGTTTCAAAGGTTACGTCAACAGAAATACGCAATCCCCTCGCCCTCATCTGACAGACAAAAGCTGGAACTACTCATAAAGCTCTTTTTTTCTCAATCTCTGACTCAAAACATGTGGCTGCGTTAAGTTTGGATGTTGATTTACAGGCAACAGCTAAAGCACACGAGCTCTTAGAAAAACAGCGCTGTAAAGTTACAAACTGACTTGCAATGAAGTGGAAAGATGTGCCGGCTTTTTATAAGACACCTTGTAAAAAACACCCATAATACATTTGGCTTTGCGTTTGCTCATTCTAACAGGTGTTTTTACATATTTTTGCGTCATATTTACAAAAAGCAGATTAAAGAGAAATATTTAGACAATTCTTGACTCGAAAAGATGCAACAACAGAGTTTCGCGTGTCTTTATCATCAAAAACACTAAAATTGATTTTATTCTTCTACAACCGGTCGTCGTCACCCTAGTGAGAAGGAGTATATCACAACACATGCAACAGACGTGACCCTATCCCCCGTAGGTTTCGCTCTCGTTTACGTGAACTAGCTGGCGAGACCGATGCCGCCTAGTCACTAAAACCATGCCATACGGTAGAAGGCAAAGGAGAGCATGCCTATTGCCGACAAAACACAGCTTTTTGTCGACTTTTTTGATTTTGCTCATGTTATAAAAAAACAATGCAAAATTCTAGAAAATAGACAAATAATTCCATAGTAACATGATCAACAAGCATAAAACCCACACAAAATGTGTGGGCTTTTTTGTTTATGCAAATAAACAAATTAAATACATATTTGTTATTTAATAGGTATTTCCCAATGGCGGGCACGAACAAATGAGCATTCTGTCTCCCGCAACATTATCAATACGCGATACAGGAGGCCAATATTTATTGGCTGGATCAAGAAAACTGTTGGGAAAAGCAGCTTCTTGTCGCGAATAGGGTCGTGCCCAAGCATCATCTAAAGTATCTGCCACTGTATGAGGGGCATTCACCAATGGATTATTGTCTTTTGGCCAAACCCCGCTACCAACTTTCTTAGCTTCTTCAGCAATAGAGAGTAAAGCATCACAAAAACGATCAATCTCTGCTTTTGGTTCCGATTCCGTTGGCTCAATCATCAAAGTTCCCGGAACAGGAAACGACATCGTGGGCGCATGGAATCCATAATCAATGAGACGTTTTGCAATATCATCAACACTCACCCCATACTGCTCTTTCAACACGCGTGTATCCACAATACATTCGTGCGCAACACGTCCATGCTTGCCCCGATAAAGAATGGAATAAGCAGCTGAAAGACGTGCAGCAATATAATTGGCATTTAAAATGGCTATTTGTGTTGCATATTTTAAGCCATCAGCCCCCATCATTCGAATATACATCCATGTAATCGCAAGAATAGACGCACTTCCATAAGGAGCAGCCGAAACCGCATGTGTTGTCCCATCTTGTTCATGACCTGGTAAGAATGGTTTGAGATGCGCTGCAACTCCAATTGGTCCCATACCAGGACCACCACCACCATGAGGAATAGCAAATGTTTTATGAAGATTCATATGACAAACATCAGCGCCAATATCCGCAGGACGAGCAAGACCCACAAGGGCATTGAGATTAGCACCATCAAAATAAACTTGTCCGCCATTTTCATGAATAATAGAACAAATTTCCTTAATACTTTCTTCATAAACACCATGGGTTGAAGGATAAGTAATCATGAGAGCGGCCAATTTATCTTTATGCAATTGCGCTTTCATCTTGAGATCGTCTACATCAACATCACCATCGCTTAAACATTTTACCACAACGACTTCCATCCCTGCCATATGGGCCGAGGCTGGATTGGTACCATGCGCAGATGCAGGAATAAGACAAACTGTACGTTGATGTTCTCTCCGTGATTGGTAATATCGTCGGATAGCCAAAAGCCCAGCATATTCACCTTGAGCACCAGAATTTGGCTGAAAAGAAACTTGCGCAAATCCTGTAATTTCGCACAACCACGCATTTAACTGGTTTATCATCTCCAAATAACCCGCTGCATCCTCTTGTGAAACAAAGGGGTGTATATTGGCCATGCTAGCCCAACTTACAGGCATTAATTCAGCCGCGGCATTAAGCTTCATTGTACAAGAACCAAGAGGGATCATAGCGCGATCCAGCGCCAAATCCTTATCCGCCAAACGACGCAAAAAGCGCATCATATCTGTCTCTGAATGAACCGCATGAAAAAAAGGCTGAGAAAGAAAAGCAGCATCCCGTTTTTTTCCAAAGAGTCGTGGAGAAACCTTATCAAAGAGTTGTGCCCCCAAAAGCTGCGCTAAAGCACCAGCATCTTCTTCTGTTGATAATTCATCAAAATTGATTGCAATAGTGTCATCATCGAGAACACGAATAAGGCGCCCACCTATTTTGGCTTGATGCGCAATTTCTCGCGCTTTTCCCTTAACAGAAATACTCACACAATCAAAAAAGCTTTTCCCTTCAACATGAATCCCTGCTGCTTCTAAACCAGCAACAAAACGACATGTTAAATGATGAATTCGCTGCGCAATTTCTTGTAAGCCTTTTGGCCCATGCCAAACAGCATAAGCGGTTGCCATATTAGCCAACAAAGCCTGCGCTGTACAAATATTTGACGTCGCTTTATCGCGCCGAATATGTTGTTCACGTGTTTGCAAAGCTAAACGAAAACCAACGCGTCCTTTGGTATCCACAGATTGACCAACAATACGCCCTGGAATAAGACGCGTTAACGCATCACTCACGGCAAGGTAACCAGCATGTGGACCACCAAATCCCATCGGAACGCCATAACGCTGCATAGTGCCAACAACGATATCTGCCCCCCATTGAGCAGGTGGCTCCTGAAGAGTAAGCGCTAAAGGATCAGCTACAACGATAACTAAAGCTCCCTTTTCCTTTGCCTCTTTTATGATCTCACTGTAATCATGAAAAGAGCCTTTTGTATCTGGCCAAGACAAAACAATTGCCGCTGTATCAGGATCAATTTCGCCATTTTGGCTAATCTGAATCCCTTGTGTTTCAGCACGCGTTTGCGCAACACTCAAAGTCTGAGGATGTAAAAGACTCTGAAGAGAAATTTTTGTTTTTTTCTCACGGAAAAAGCGAACAGCAAGGGCATTGGCTTCAGCTAAAGCAGTTGCTTCATCAAGAAGGGAAGCAGCAGAAACAGGCAAACCTGTTAGTTCACTAACCAATGTCTGAAAATAAAATAAAAGCTCTAAACGACCTTGGCTAATTTCTGCTTGATAAGGCGTATAAGCAGTATACCAAGCAGGATTTTCAAACAGATTTCGTAAAATAACCGGAGGCACATAAGTTCCATGATATCCTTGCCCAATAAAACTTTTGTGCACATGGTTACGCTCCATCATCTTGGAGAGTTCTTCCAAGGCTTGTCCTTCACTAGCAGCCTCTGGAAGATTCAGTGAACGTCCCAAATGGATAGAGTGTGGAACAGCTTGAGAAATGAGTGTATCAACACAATCAAGCTCTAAAACATCAAGCATTTTTTGTGTTTCATCAGGACGCAGCCCAATATGTCGAGAAGAAAAAGAACGCTCGATCATGGTACTCATCCAATCAAAGCCTTATAAGCATCTTTATCTAACAACCCCTCCAGTTGTGTCTCATCCTGCAATGTCATTTTCCATAACCAGCCTTCTGTTTCGGGTTTCTGGTTTACCAGTTCAGGATTATCAGCCAAGGCTTCATTTATTTCGACCACTTCACCATCAAGAGGAGCATAAACATCTGAAGCCGCCTTCACTGATTCTACAACAGCCGCCGCCTCTCCTTTGGAAAGTTTTGTTCCACTTTGTGGTAAATCAACAAAAACCAAATCCCCTAATTGCTCTTGCGCATAATGCGTAACCCCAACAGTCACCACCTGCCCTTCAACGCTAAGCCATTCATGGTCATGTGTAAAATAAGTTTTAGACATAAAAAATCATCCTTTAAAATAACGTTGTTCAACAAAGGGAAGAGAATGAACTGATAATACAATCTTTTTGCCTCGCAGTTCTGTAAAGACTTGTGTCCCTTCAACTTTAAAATCAACAGGAACGTAACCCATCGCGACAGGACCATCAAAAGAAGGACCAAAACCACCTGATGTTACAATGCCAATCTCATTACCTTGATCATCAAGAAGCACCGCACCGGCACGAATAGGTTGGCGCGTTTGCGGTTTTAATCCAACACGACAACGAGCCGGTCCTTTTTGCAGTGCTTCAAGAAAAGCCTTCGCACCATAAAATTGTGCTTTTTCTCGAACACTTTTAGGAACAGCCCATATTAGAGCCGCATCAATAGGTGTCGTATCAGGGGTAATATCATTTCCATGCAAACACAGCCCCGCTTCCAACCGCAAGCTATCGCGTGCGGCAAGCCCAATCCACTCAACACGAGAATCACTCAGCAATTTTTCAGCCAACATATGCGCATGCCCTATAGGCAAAGCAATTTCAAAACCATCCTCTCCCGTATAACCAGAACGCGTTATAAACCAATCCTGTTGTGGTTCGAATCCTTGCATAAAGAACAATTCATTCCCTGGTAAATCGGCATCAGCAAGAACAGCGGCCGCTTCAGGACCTTGAAGCGCAAGCAATACCCTTTCAAGGGCAATCACTTGACATTCAAAATCAACCGCACGCTTTTCCAATTCTAAAAAATCAGCCTGTGCATTCCCAGCATTGGCGACCAACATAAAACGACCCTCTTCCAAACGGGTAATAATAAGATCATCAAGAATACCAGCCTGCTCATTAAGCAAATAATTATACCGTGAATGCCCAATCTTTAAAGCTGCTGCATCAATGGGAAAAGCATAGGACAAAAATTCCACAGCTTGTGCCCCTTCAACCGCAATCAATTTCATATGAGAAATATCAAAAAGTCCTGCATGTGCACGCGTATGAAGATGCTCTTTTAAAACGCCAAGAGGATAAGTTAAAGGCATGTTCCAACCCGCAAAAGCACCAAATTTTGCTCCTGCTTTTTCATGCAAATCATATAAAGGAAGTGTTTTTAAAAAAGATGTTTCTTGTGCTGTGCCCATAATAACTCCAAAGCTGCGCTAACGCCCACAGAATATGGTCGTCTCTGCCCCCTCTGTCATCAACCTGAGAGACTCGCGAAAAGATTTTTCGCTTACACCTTCGGCGCGGGTTCTCCCGACTTTCCAGATCTGCCTTCTTCCTTTTACGGTCCTTAAAGCCTGAGAGATTATGGGCTATTTCCCCTTCGGCGGCAATGCGAAAATTTGCAATTTGCACTCTCCCGCAAAAGAATGAAAGAAACGATAACGCTCTTTCCAGCATATTTAAACCTATAGCCTATCTTCATCACACTGTCATTAGTAAAGTGATGAAAATGTTCTCATTTTAAAACTTGCATAAGCTCCTTCAAAAGATTTATAATAGTGTCCTTTTGAACCTTACAAAAATTGCAAGCAACACATTTTAGGAAATTTAAGACAAAAATCAAAAGCTATAAACAAAAACACCTCTTGAAAATCATGCAAAACGTCACACACTAAAAAGATCGCAAAGCAATACTCTTTCGCGCGCAGTTCAACCTTAAAAATAGGGTTTCATATTCTTTTTGAGAATAAGGACTTCAAATATTTTATAAGTATGATTTTAATGCACAAGAAGTAGGTTTTCTGCTTTCTCAATAGTGTCATAAATAGCGACTATTTACAGACTAAAACTACCGAACAAAGGTGACAAAATACTCATGAAAGCTGGTAATATCTCTTACAATTGCGAAAATGATCTTCCAAAGCAAATTGCTCTTTTTCCTTTAGAAGGTGCACTCTTACTACCCGGTGGTTTTTTATCACTCAATATTTTTGAACCAGAATCACTTGAAATGATTGAAAATGTTATGGTAACTGATCGTCTATTGGGCATTATTCAACCACTTTCATCGGATACAGATCGCTTCTCTACACAACTTTATAAAACAGGCTGTATAGGGCGTATTACAAACTACAGTGAAACAGGAAACGGACAACTGTTCATTATCTTACAAGGTGTTTGCCGCTTCACTTTAGAACAAGAATTGAAAAACACAAAATCCTATCGAACAGCTCTCATCCAATCAAACATAAAAGACTTGCAAGAATTTGATATTGAAGAAAGCATTAACCGAGAGAACTTACTCGACGTTGTAGAAAAATATCTAACCATACATGAAATGGAATATAATTGGAGCAGCATCATAGAAGCCCCTACACCTATATTGGTTAATGCTTTTTCAGCTCTTATCCCCTTTACACCAGCAGAAAAACAAGCTCTCCTTGAAGCTCCAGATATTGAAAGCCGTGCCCAAACTCTTCTTGCATTAACAGAACGCTCGCTCATGAAACAAACAGGAACAGATTACCGCTTAAACTAATGAATGTCCAAACATGAAAAAAATGACCACAGATCCCAAAATGCTCGAATTGCTCGTCTGCCCAATGACGAAAGGCACGCTCTCTTTCAACCGAAAAACACAAGAGCTCATTTCTCTCAAAGCCAAACTTGCCTATCCTATTCGTGATGGCGTTCCCATTATGCTTGCCTCAGAAGCGCGCCCTTTGCAAAACAATGAAGAAATAACGCATAAAAAATAAAAAATCCTCATGCAATTTCCTTCTACAAGCCCACTGTTATCAAACCTCTATATCCATATGGTCTCTCAATATTCACGTATTCTGAGAAAAGGCATTTTACAATAGAGAAATACACTGATTTAAAAGATATTTATATCGCTTTACCCCTTGCAATCAAAGCCCCAAATAGCACAGCTTTTTTCGTTTCAGTCTATTTATTCTGAAGCAATAAAAAACATTCGCTTGCACAACACAAATATCTGAATAAAAATAACTGAAAAAAGGATTCAAACAGCCCTTGTTTTTACCCACACGGCCCACCCGCTTATGATGTACAAGCAAGCGATTTTAATTAATCCAACATGAAAAGATTTGTGATGAGAGGTTTTAAGATATTCCGCTTTGTATTTTTAGTTAAAAAGAATGATTTATCATAACAAATCAATTTGTTGATCTATCGCGAAAGTACAATATAAAAGCACTTACACTAAATCAGGAGGGGAACATAAGTACAACTGGACATTTATGTTTTTATGACATTCCTATAAGCTTTATAGGCTAAAAAATACGCTTTATTTGCTTGGAATAAGCAATTTGAATTTCAATTGACGATTGAAAATAATTTCCTTATGAATGAAACTTGCGTTTTTGGTCGTATACGCGACGATCAATAGGGTCTGGAAGCCCGAAAAACTCAAACTAGAAATAAAACCGCTTTTTGCGGATATCCCGGATTTTCCGGGGGCTCTTGTTATGTCCAAGTGCTCTCAGCACTAAAAGCAAGAGGCTGTTTTGAGTCAGCACTTCCAGACCCCGGATACTAATGCGAGGGCGCTCGCAACCGGAGGGGAAACAAAGTGCAAACTAAAAATCTACATTTTTACGATATTTCTTTAGGCAAAAAAATTCGCTTCAGAAGAAACGTCATGGGGTTTTCTCAAAAACAATTAGGAAGTCATTTAGGCGTAACATTCCAACAAATCCAAAAGTATGAAAAAGGCTTAAATCGCGTAAGTCCAAGACGTTTACAGGAAATTGCTCATATATTAGATGTTCCCGTTTCCTTCTTTTATGTTGATGGCGCAAAAAAAGAAGAGAACCTCTATCATTGTGATGACAGAATAGCAAGCAAAGCAGAATATTTACTTTTAAAAAATTTCAGAATACTGACCCGCAAAAAACAAAGAGCAATTTTGCAGTTGATTTCTGATGAAAAAAATAACCCCTTATTTTCATAAGTTCATTGCAAAGATAATCAAAGTCCTTAATAATCTTGACAAGAATTGTGACTGTCTCCCCACACTTCATGAGAATGAAAATGCTTAATCTAATCTGATTTGTAAATAATCCGAATTCTAACGAGTTTAACTTAGAAATAGTGCATTGATTTATAATGATAATCTAACGTTATTGATATTGAATAAGTGTTTCGAATATCGTAAAATTCTTTCATTTCAAATTTGTTCTATATTGAATCAATCAAAATCTCTTGTTTGCACATTACAAGCAAAGTTGGCGTGTGAGTAAAAATGTACAAAAAGGCATACCTCTTATTGAATCGTCTCACAAACCAAGAGCTGTAACGACATTGGGTGCTAAAAAATGTATGAGGTGCTAACTTGCTCTTTTATTAAACATAAATATGTGAGTGTTCAACGACTTTCCACTCATATGAGTCACTTAAACAAAAGGCTCTCCAAACAAGCCTAAGAATATTCCAACGCACTAAAAAAACACTTAAATATATCGAGAAAAATCAAAGATCTTATACTACCATACTCCAAATAATGATATTTTATAGCATAACAAGATTAAAGTAAAAATAAGAAATATAAAGTAAAAAATAGACACGAAAAAAAATATATATAACTTTCATAGGAATTTATCTATATATGGATACTTAAGTTTATCCTGTTGTGCCATAAATTCTATCATTTAAGATATGAGGATATGAAGCACGCATACCTCCTTGAAACATTCAAATGTTTTTTAGATGCCCAATATCTTTTTAAATATTTTTAGGCCTGCTTGTTGAGCCTTTAGTTTAAGTGAAAAATGGGAAGCCGCTAGAATCTAGCTGTTTACAGACTGTAATAGGAAGCTTCGCTTTTAAAGGTATAGGGAGAAAATTAAATAATTCAACAATTAACAGATAAAGTATTAAAAGATTCCACCAACGCGATACGTAATACCATCCTTAAAAAATTCAAAAGTGAGAAGGTAAACAATTGACAGAAGATAAGAAATTCACTTAATTAAAGTGTTTTCTAAAGAGATAATAGCTTAGCGTAAAATATTCAATTTTTTCAATTCTGAAAGATTAAAAGAGACGTATTATTTGAAATAAAACAATTTATTGTGCTAACAATGATGATTGGTGTGCACAAAATTGAGTTGTTGAAAATCAAAAATATAATTTAATGATGTTCCTTGACCAACTCACTCTCTCCTGAGTATAGCACGGGGAATAAACGTGGAGAGACATGAGGAGTATATAGAAAATGAGTTATAAAGTTGCAATTGTCGGCGCAACCGGAAATGTTGGTCGTGAAATGCTTACAATTTTAGAAGAACGTGGTTTTCCTGCGCATGAAATTGTCCCTCTAGCATCACGACGCTCATTAGGACAAGAAGTTTCTTATGGAGATAAAACTTTAAAAGTAAAAGCACTGGATACTTACGATTTTTCTGACACAGATTTTTGTCTTATGTCTGCGGGAGGGAGCATTTCCAAAGAATACGCCCCTAAAATTGCTGCTGCCGGCTGTGTCGTCATCGATAATTCCTCCACGTGGCGCTATGATGCCAATGTTCCGTTGATAGTCCCTGAAGTCAATGGCGAAGCTATAAATGCCTTTTCTAAGCGTAATATTATAGCAAATCCTAATTGTTCAACAATTCAACTGGTCTTAGCTTTAAAACCTCTCCATGATGCTGCAATCATTAAACGTGTTGTTGTCTCTACATATCAGTCTGTTTCTGGAGCTGGTAAAGAAGGAATGGACGAACTTTTTGAACAATCACGCGCAGTTTTTGTTGCAGACCCAATTACATCAAAAAAATTCACTAAACGCATTGCCTTTAATGTCATTCCTCATATCGATGTTTTCATGGAAGATGGTTATACAAAAGAAGAATGGAAAATGACGGTTGAGACGAAGAAAATTCTCGATCCGAAAATTAAATTAACAGCCACTGCTGTTCGGGTCCCTGTCTTTATCGGTCACGCCGAAGCCGTCCATGTTGAATTTGAAAAACCACTAAGCGCATCTGAAGCACAAGCGCTCTTCCGCGATGCACCAGGCTGTCAGCTTATCGATAAACACGAAGATGGTGGTTATACCACACCTTATGAAGGTACCGGAGAAGATGATACCTTTATTAGCCGTGTTCGTGAAGATATCACCGTTGAAAATGGTTTAGCTTTCTGGGTTGTCGCCGATAATTTAAGAAAAGGAGCAGCATTGAATGCCGTTCAAATTGCTGAATTGCTCATTTCTCGTAATTTGATAAAGCCTAAGTCCGCAAATTAACGCCCTGTCCGAAGGACAAAGAGCCCCTAGCCGGTCCTGTCAAAAGTCCGGCTTCTCTTCAGTATAACCTTCCCCAGCTGAAGGTTCATATCACCATCCTAAAGAACTGTAATCCAAGGTATTGTCAAATTTGACTCTGAATATCCTTGAATGCCTCGCCACCTTAAGTTAAGCATTGCCGCCTTAATGACATTTTACGGTACAATAGGATCAGCAGCATAAGCATTGTTTGCTTCATGCTGCTGATCCTTTTTGTCATTCCGGTTATGAAATTAACTTTACCCTTATCGAGCAGGATAGGTCACGACACGGTAACGCGTTTCATTACGTTCAAAATTTTTGTAATTGACATTATCAGGAAAGGAGGGATTATAAGCACTCACGTGCTTTACAGAAACGCCTTGTGCTTTTTGCGACGGATTTAAAATTGTTCGTTCATCCCTTTTTTTAACACCTGTAGAATCGATAATCATATCTGTTCTGTATAGTTTTTGCATATTTTTCCGTGTTTTTTGAATCGCCGGAAGAGCTTTAAAGTCGGAAACAGCCTGTTTTACTTTTTCTTTTGGCGATTTTACCATGGATTTTGATTTTGCTGGCATCTTTTTAAAAGCAATGGTAGGAACATCGTTAACATTGACGTAACGTGCAGATGCCCAACCAACTTTTCCATGATAACTAAGAGAACACCAAGTTTTATTGGATAGGCAGCCATAAATTTGCACTTTTGCTCCCATTGGAACCATTGCGATAACTTTATAAGCTGTCGCAGGACCTGTGCGTAAAGATACCTGACCTGATGCAACACGAGCAACTGTTCCTGTAATGGTTCCAGCTTCCGCGTGAAAAGCAGTCACAGCCACCCCTGACGCTCCTAAAGCCCATAAAGTCATCATTGTTGATAAAAATTTCTTTCTTAACATTATTTTTCTTCCTCTCTTAAAACATATGAAGGACAAAAATTCGCCTTTGCAAAAATTTGCCGCATTTAAATCCAATGATCAGCAACCTTTATTCCCCCCCAAAAACCCCACAACATTGCAACAAAATCTCTCTTTATCGCCTACACGAACACGGCCTTTTGATCTTGATTGCGCAGTATGTTCTTCATGAATTTACGGCTAAAGCATCATCTGATTGTCTGGTTCTTCAACCAATTGTCCCTTACAAAAGTTTTTAAAGGGGCATTGGTTCCCTCAACAAATGATTGCAATAAAAGAATTAATTATTTGAATTTCAGAGAATTTCTATGAACAAATGATGATCAGCCCCCCAAACAACTAAAATAGAAGGAAAAATAATACTCTTAAAAAAATAAAAGTGATTGAATATTCTCTAAAGCTTGTATAACTTTAAATCTGCCTAAAAAGATACAGAGTATATTGAAACTTCCCTCAAAAAATTTCTCGAAAAAGAAAGTTAAAAGCATATGACATTAAAAAATTTTTCTCGTAGTCGGATTATAGGATTATTCCTCTCTCTCTTTGCACTTTTTTTGTCTACTGCTTTTTCCATGGCCGCAGACAAAACAAAAATCAAACTTGGTATTATGGAAGGGCGGGATGCGATTATTTGGAAAACTGCTGCTGAACAGGCTAAACAAGCCGGTTTAGATATTGAACTCGTTTATTTTTCTGATTACGCTTTGCCTAATGATGCTGTTAACGCAGGAGAGATCGATGCGAATGCTTTTCAGCACGCCCCTTATCTTAATGAACAAATGAAACAACGTGGCTATAAACTTTCAATTGTCGGCTATACATTTATTGCTCCAATCGGTGTTTATTCACACAAAATAAAAGACTTAAAAGATCTTCGTGATGGTGCACATGTTGGTATTCCGAACGACCCATCTAATGGTGGAAGAGCCTTACTTCTTCTCAATTCTTTAGGTCTCATTAAGTTAAAAGATCCTCATAATATTCTTGCATCTCCACTTGATATTATCGAAAATCCTAAAAACCTGCAAATTCGTGAGCTCGATGCTGGTATGTTAGGACGAGCTATTGACGATTTTGACCTTGCAATTATAAACACAAACTGGGCTATTGTTTCCGGATTAAACTTCGAAAAAGATGTAGTCGCATGGGAGAGCGCAAAAAATAATCCTTATGATAATATCATCGTTGTACGCACGAGCGAAAAAGATGAGCCATGGGTTAAAAAATTAGTTGCCGCTTACAACAACGATCTTATCCGTGCAAAAATCAAAGAGATTTTTGGCAATACCGCCCAAACATCTTGGTAATTGTGCCAAATATCCGAGTAATTGTGAATGGAAAAACCTACTCTTATCTCCTTAAAAAACATCAGCCGTTGTTTTAACAAAACGGCTGGTGTTCCGGTAATTAATAATCTCTCTTTAAATATCCATGCTGGTGAAATCCTTGGCATTATTGGGCGCAGTGGAGCAGGAAAATCAACACTTATTCGCTGTTTAAATGGGTTAGAGAAGATTGATGCAGGGTCCATTTTTTTTGAAGGTGTTGATATTTCCAATCTATCAGAGATAGAATGGGCGCCTTACCGTCAACGAATTGGGATGATTTTTCAACATTTCAATCTTCTCTCATCGCAGAATATTCTTGATAACATTGCATTGCCGCTTAAATTAAGTGGTGTAAGTAAAAAACAACGCCACAAACGTGCCCTTGAACTGATTGAATTGGTTGGGTTATCTGGGAAAGAATATTGCTATCCGGCACAATTGTCAGGAGGGCAAAAACAACGCGTTGGCATTGCACGCGCTCTTGCTGCTAATCCTAAAATATTGTTATCAGATGAAGCCACCTCTGCTCTTGACCCTGAAACAACACAATCTATTCTAGAGCTCCTTGCTGATATTAATAAACACCTCAATCTCACGATTGTGCTCATCACCCATGAAATGGAAGTTGTGCGCACCATAGCGCATCGCGTTGTTGTTCTTAATCAGGGAAACATTGTAGAGGAAGGACGTGTGAAAGACATCTTTACATCACCGCAAGACGATACAACCATAGCCATGCTCAAGCTTGTAACCCCGCAACTTCCTGAAAAATTTGCGAAAAATCTCAAACCAATCGGACGAGAAGCTGTCATTGAAATTAATATTGCCGGTGAAATTGCCCAGCAGCCTTTTCTTCATCTTCTAGAAAATGAGAGTGGTTTAAAAGCACGTATTTTGCATGGTGGCATTGATACAGTTCAAGATGAAACCATCGGGCGACTCTTCTTGGCTCTTCCTGGAGAAGATAAAGAAGCTTTAGAAAAAGCTGTTCAATGGTTAACGAAAAAAGGACGATATTGTGAGGTCTTAGGCTATGTTTAATGTTCTGTCTCATGAACTTCCCCAAGCTGTTATTGATACAATATTGATGACACTTAGTGCTTCTGTTATGGCATTTATTATAGGGCTTCCCCTTGGTCTTCTTCTTCACACAACAGCACGCGGAGGGATTTTTTCCTCATCTCTCATCAATCGCCCTTTAAGCATGATCATTGACAGTATTCGTGCCATTCCCTTTATTATTCTTGCATTTTATCTTCTTCCCGTTACGCGTATCGTTGTAGGAAGAGGGATAGGAATGCCTGCTGTAATTTTTATACTGACCATTTCAGCTATCCCTTTTTATGCTCGCATGGCGGAACTCTCTTTTAAAACCGTTGAAAACGGTCTCATTGAAGCGATCCGCTCTATGGGTGCAAGTCGTCTTCAAATTATCAGACATGTTCTTATTCCTGAAGCTCTCCCTAGCCTGATTACAGGTTTTACAGTCATGGTCATTTCTCTTATAGGAGCCACCTCACTTGCTGGATATCTTGGTGGAGGCGGTTTAGGGGATATGGCAATCCGCTATGGCTACCAACGCTACAATACCTTCATCATGACCATCGTCATCATCCTTTTGATCGTGCTCAATATTACAACCCAATGGACTTCTGATAAAATCGTACAAAAACTTGATAAAACAAAACATTAAAAGACTTAGAATTTCACATGCCAATACCATCATCCTCTTTGCCACTTTCCAAGTGCACCAACCCTTGCCTATCGAAAACACTCATAAGAGATTAGAAACTTTTTTCTTAAACAGTTTTTATCTCTCCCCATCCGTTTGTAACATGAAAGAAAATAGTTTTAATGGCTTTAATATAAAAGGGGATAAAATAAGAGATCTCACAGTATGTGAAACTCTCTTTAAATTAAGACATTGGTCACGACCTTTCCCAACCTTAGATAACACATTGAATTTATAATGATAATATGGCGTTATTCATATTGAATGAGAACTCTGAATACCGTAAGATCCTCTCATTCCCAATTTGTTCCATATAGAATCAACCAAAACCTCTTGCTTGCACGTTAAAAGCGGAAAGAGCCGTGTGAGTAAAACTATACAAGAAAGAAAGGCATGCCTCTTATGAATTATCTCAAGCGCCAAGACCTGTCTTAACATTGGCGGCTAGCATATAATATGATGGTGCCGATTTTCTTCTTCACAAGCATAAAGATAGGGGTGCTCAATGGCTTTATCGTTATACTATTCACAGGCGCCATTGCGAAATGGGTGTGACGAGCGTTGAGAGATGTTGCTTTAAAATAAACCCGTGAATTGGCAACGCAAGTATATTCCATTTGAAGCGTTCTGTTTTACGTGATGGGTATGATCCCATTAAAGAACGCTATAAACAAAAGCGTGAAGCAATGCACTATCTTCATTAGGAAACTCCTCTTCAAAACGATCTAGGAAAGATAGCAACCCGCTATGGCTATCAACGCTATGATAGCTCCACCATATCTATCATCCTATAGATTATTCTCAATATCATCATTGAAGAAACTTCTAATAGAATTGTATAAAAATTTTATAAAATAAAGCACTCAAATAATCTAGATATTGGAAGGTTTTTCTTCCACAACAGCAACAATAAGCCATTGAGCTGTAAGAGCTGGTTTTTTTAACTTTTCAATTTCCACCGTAACCCCATAATGGAAAACCACTCGACCAGAAGGACGAATTTCTGCGTCGTCTAACACAAAACGCGCACGTATCCGTACCCCTGTTTTCACAGGACTCATGAAGCGTACTTTATCGAAACCATAATTAATCCCCATTGTGCTCCCTTCTAACTCTGGAAGAGCTTCATAAGCGAGCCTAGACAAAAGCGATAATGTTAAAAAACCATGAGCAATCGTGCCGCCAAAAGGTGTTTTTTTAGCCTTTTCCTCATCAACGTGTATCCATTGATGATCATCTGTAGCACATGCAAACTGATTAATCATATCCTGTGTAACAAGACGCCACTCCGATAATCCCACTTCTTTCCCAATAAAACTGGTGACATCTTGTACTGTTATTTTTTGCTGCATAACGCTATTCCTATTTTATTTGATAAAAGAAACCACCCCTCTTGCTTTTATAAAATCCATTGATTAGAGCATCAAGAATAAAAGATTAATTGTCTTAAAAACAAATGCACCTTATGAATGAGAAAAGTTCTTTAGCAGAATAGTTTTCAAATAGGAAAAAAGAATGGCAAGCAATGTGAACCTAACAGGTTTAGCACATGATTTGAAACAACGTGCAGAAAACCATCCCCCCATCCGTATTGGACTGATTGGTTGTGGTGAAATGGGCACAGATTTATTATCAAGTATTGCGCATATGGATGGTATAACAGTCGCTGCTGTAGCCACGAGGACACCGTCACGTATTTTTGATGCCGCTACACTAGCCTATGGCGAAGATGGACATGTCTGTGAAGTTGAAAATACTTATGCTCTCACCCAAAGCATTGAAAAGGGTTTGATTGCAGCAACAGATGATATTAACCTTGTTTTGCGCCATGAACAAATTGATATTATCGTTGATGCAACAGGCTATCCCGAAGCAGGAGCAGAGATTGGTATCAAAGCGCTTGAGAATAACAAACATCTTGTCATGATGAATGTTGAAGCAGATGTTACAATTGGCGCTTATCTCAAACATGAAGCAGAAAAACGAGGGCTCATTTATACACTTGGTGCCGGCGATGAACCTACTTCTTGTATGGAACTCATAGAATTTGTTTCAGCCCTTGGACATAAGATTGTTGTAGCGGGTAAAGGAAAAAATAATCCTCTGCGCTTTGATGCTACACCTGACGCTTACGAAGAAGAAGCATTCCGGCGTAATATGAATGTGCGCATGTTGGTTGAATTTATTGATGGTTCCAAAACGATGGTTGAAATGGCAGCCATTGCCAATGCCACCGGACTTCTCCCCGATTGCCCAGGAATGCATGGACCACGAGCAGCGCTACAAGATTTAAACAAAGTGCTTATTCCAAAGCAAGATGGGGGCATTTTACAGCAATATGGTGTTGTAGATTATTCAATAGGTCAAGGTGTTTCACCTGGTGTCTTTGTCATTGCCGAAATAGCACACCCACGTTTACGCGAACGTATGGAAGATTTAAAAATTGGCCAGGGACCTTACTTCACCTTTCATCGCCCCTATCATTTAACAGCAATGGAAGTTCCCCTCACCTGCGCACGTATTATGCTTTATGGCAAAAAAGATATGGTCCCTCTTAGCCATCCCGTAGTAGAAGTCTGTGCTGTTGCTAAAAAAGATTTACATCCAGGTGATCAGCTAGACTTTATCGGTCTTTATACTTATCGTGCTTGGATAATGAACATCGCAGAAGC
Organism: Bartonella sp. AA86SXKL; assembly: GCF_042196885.1. Classification (NCBI taxonomy): domain Bacteria; kingdom Pseudomonadati; phylum Pseudomonadota; class Alphaproteobacteria; order Hyphomicrobiales; family Bartonellaceae; genus Bartonella; species Bartonella sp. AA86SXKL. Next base: position 30,574 of record NZ_JBHIRE010000015.1, read on the forward strand.
ACGCGCTCACCACGCCATTCCTTGTGGCCTTTTAGAAAAAGCAACAGTAACAGCTGCAATTAAAAAAAACGAACTCATTACAGTACATAATACTGCTATTCGTGAAGATCAATGGATTGCACGTCTTCGTGCTAAACAAGACCTTTTACTTCATTGCCCTTCTTCCGCTAAGCTATAAATACTCCTGAATTACCTTACTTAACAGTATCCTTCCCTTAGGCAACAGAATAACCCAGAATACACTTCTATCGCAAATACAGGTTTATGTTTTAATAAAAGCATTTTCCAACGATGCACATCACCACTTCCCTCTCACAATATGTCCCGTAAATGCGACAGTATAAACCACCCTATGAGATGGCATAAGATTCATTGTGTATCACTATCTTTACTCTATGAAGATACAAACCAGCACCATCATTTATTTTCCAATACTACAACAGTCCTTGAACCTTAGAGATGATTCATGAGAAGAATTTTTACTCTTTTTTTTTAATAATTTTATCCATACACGAACGCAACTTGTTATACGTAAAAAATACTTCTGATGGATTTAACATAAACAAATTTAAAATGATAAATAATAATTTCTCATTTTTCTTATTGCATGAGAGCCATGGATATAGGGATATTCTTTATTTTATCCCCTTATGAAAGATAAAAAAATTTAAAAAGGATAAAATATACCTTTGATGAATAATCTTCATATGAGAAAAGGTAGACAATATTAAAAGACTGATAAAGATAGTAAGTATACTATCCTTATTACTAGAAAATAACCATAAACTGTAAAAAAATCAGGTTACACTAATTTGTAAAAAAAAACATAAATGTAGGATCTTGAACTTTAATAATGTTAATAAAAGCTACATTTAATATTAAGAGTAGTGATTTTATTATCTAGTATAGTATAAATAATAAAATATTTATTTTTTAAAAATAATGAAGTGAACAAAAAAATCCTCGACTCTGTCGATGAGCTTCCTACTAAAGTGTACTAAATATTCCCCAAAGAGATACAACAGCACCTAATACATCCCCAACACATAAAGAAGCAAGAAGTGATAAAATACCTATTCCCCCCCAAAAGGCTGCACCTGAAAAAGCAGCAGCTTTTTCAACTTTCCCCAAAGCAATGCCATCTTGTTCCTCAACGCCTTGAATAACAGCTCTATCCACAGCTTTAATAGCTACATTTTTTTCTAGTGTAGAAATAGTAACTGCCACTCTCTCTTGAAATTGATTTTTTACAAAACTTGCATTTCCCTCTATAGTTTGTACAAAAAAGAGAATAAATAGTGTAAAAGTAAATGAACATACACGATTTTTAAATATTTTAAACATAGCTTTCTTTGCTCCTCTTTTCTTCACTGAAAAAATGAAAGAATATTCACATATATAAAAACCAAAAATTATATTTAATCATTTATATAATTGCACATAATAAAATATTATATGTAATTTTGTTATTATAATATAACACATTATGTATTACATGTAAATATAAAAAACAATAAATGATAAAAATAATTTATTCCTTTTACGCAATAATAACTTAAGATACCAACAGTAATATTTTTTTATTTTTATTGCTATAATTAAAAATAATAATAATTTGTTAAATTTATTATTATAAGAAATATTACGAAACAAATTCATTTAAAAAATTATATAATAGAGCTTTTATAAATAATTTGAAATGTAATTAATTTTAAAGAACTATAAAATTTAAAACTTCCAATATAATGATATATGATTGTCTATTATTTCAATAAATATAAAAATGAAATAGTACTTAATGGATTTTTATTATATCACTCATCATTAATATTGAAAAATAAAATTAGTATCGAATAAAAACTTGATCTAAAACAAATCTATCCTAATAAAACAACTTTAAATAGTGTACTATTTTTCTATAAAACAGTTATAAAATGTAAAAAGAAATTAAGATCTCTATTTTCAAATAGAAAAGACATTAATAAAATGATTCTCAACTTTTACTGATATATAAAGAAAATAGTGCATAGCATCTTCAAAAAGGTAATTTAGCTCCTTTATCTCATACAGCATAAAAAACTCAAAATATTGACTTTCAAACCTAACAAAACAAACGCATAAAATAAATAAATCTATCAGATTTACAAAAATATTATAAGCAACACTAGAGCACCAAAAAACTACCTAAAATTACATAAAAAGAGAGTCATGAAAAATGAGATGATCCCCCAAAATACTGAAAAAACTTTCTTTCTTAATTTTCATAAAAGTTATTCCATATTTTTCGTCAATATTGTAGAGCGCAGCCTTATTTATATTTTGAGTAATTATATTTACTCTGTATTAGTAAAAAATAATTCTCTTTGAAAGAAATTTTTGGCAATATTCACATAACTGTCTGCAATTTGTGCAAAATAAATAATAATAAAGAATTGATCAAATGCTTTAAATAAAAGGAATAGATAAACTTACTAAAAAATTACATATTTCAATAAATAATGAAAATATTTTTCATTATTTGATGTATAAGAATTTAATATGTATGAATATTTACTTATTAAAAATTAGAATATACATCAGAAATAATTACAAAAGATAACTATCTTGAGAAATATTGCCTCATATTACAGAAAAATTGCGTTGGCTTTGCTCAATAAAAGCTTCTCTATTTTTAACAAAGCTCTCATTTTTATGCATCCATATGTGATGTAAAAAGACGCCTATTTGCGTTTCTCTTATAGATAGATTAAATAGTGACAGCACCTTCGATCACTTTGTCTATGTTAACTTCTCTTTTAGGCAATAATTTATGGTATCTAACAGGCCTTTTCTCGCTCTTTTACCTTTGGGCGCACACGAATATCACGGAGAGCACCTTCCTTTCGAAACCGACTGGATTATAGCTGAAGCTTTTGCAAAAGCTCTCACTTTACAAACAAAAGAGCAGTTTCATATCGCACTTTTACCGGTTGAAAAGATTGGCTATTCTATAGAACATATGGATGTTACAGGTACACAAACCCTTACCTTTTCTGATGCGATTAAGCGATGGATAAAGATTGGTGAAAACTGTTATCACAAAGGGATCAACCGTCTTCTTCTTCTCAATGCTCACGGAGGAAATTCACCTTTAATGAGCATTGTTATCACCGAATTACGAAGGCGCCTTTCCATGCTCGCTGTAGCAACAAGCTGGAGCCGTTTTGGTTTACCACAAGGTCTCATGGAGCCATCTCAACAACATCTTGATATCCATGGAGGCTTTATCGAAACCTCTCTCATGCTCTATTTAGCACCAGAAAAAGTCCATATGGAAAAGGCAGAAAATTTTCATAATAAACAAGCGGATATGATTGCCAATTATCGGTATTTACGTGCTTATGGTCCTCATGCCTTTGGTTGGACAATGCGAGATCTGAACACGCAAGGTGCAGCAGGAAATGCAAGCAAAGCAACACCACAAGCCGGTGAAGCAATCTTTTCTCATGTTCTGTCTCAGCTTCGTGATTTACTTGATGATATCAATCGATTTAACATAAACACATGGCAATAAAGAACAATAAAAGGTCTCTCCATGGAAACGATACACCCCAAAAAACTTCCCGTTACGGTTCTCACAGGCTATCTTGGTGCTGGGAAAACCACCCTTCTCAACCGCATTCTCAATGAAAATCATGGCAAACGTTATGCCGTCATTGTCAATGAATTTGGTGAAATTGGTATTGATAATGACCTGATCATTGAATCAGACGAAGAAATTTATGAAATGAATAATGGCTGTGTTTGCTGCACCGTGCGTGGTGATCTCATTCGCATTCTGGAAAGTCTGATGCAACGTTCTCATCGATTTGATGCGATCATTATAGAAACGACAGGGCTTGCTGATCCCGTTCCCGTAGCACAGACCTTTTTCATGGATGATACTATCCATGAAAAAACAGCTCTCGACAGTGTCATAGCAGTCGTTGATGCAAAGCATTTTCCCTCTCAATTAAAAACAAGTCGTGAAGCTGAAGACCAAATTGCTTTCGCGGATATTATTCTTTTAAATAAGATTGATCTTGTCACCCCACAAGAACGCAGCCATGCTGAATCCCTTATTCTGGCCATTAATCCTCGCGCTATACTCTATACAACACAGCGCACCAATATCCCTCTTGAGACACTCCTTAATCGTGGTTTTTTTGATCTCCAACGGACTCTCGATCATGAACCTCATTTTCTCGATCACGAACATGCACACCAACATGCCAACCATGTGTGCGGTCCCGATTGTCATCATGACCATCATCACGCATCCACCATTCATGATATTACCATCACTTCTGTAAGTTTAAAAACAGATGCTCTGCAACCAGAAAAGTTTTTCCCTTGGATCCAGCAGGTTACACAGCAACAAGGGCCTGATATCTTGCGTCTTAAAGGCATTATCGCCTTTCAAGGAGACGATGATCGTTACGTCATTCAAGGGATACATATGCTTCTTGAAGGACAACATCAACGCCCATGGCGTGAAGATGAAAAACGAGAAAGCCGCCTTGTCTTTATAGGACGCTCTCTTGATGCTGAAAAATTAAAAACTGGTTTTGAAAATTGCGCATAAGTGAGTGATAATGCCAAACATTACCCATTATGATCTCAAAAGTTACTGCCTTTCCTGCGGTTTTATAGGCAATAAACCAGCCTTTGTTTCCGTAGAAGGTTTCATTGTTTTTTTTAATCCAACCCCACAAATCGTTGAAGTTCACCAAGGAATAATTTCAAGCCATTTTTCCCATGACAATACCGCGATCATCACCGGTGGAGAAGATGGAAAAGTCTGTCAAACAACCGCAGCAGATCACACGGAATTGTTAAGCCAAAAAGAACGCAAATGGATAAACAACGTTGCTTTTGGTCCACAAAAAGCTTTTGCTTTTTCCTCTTCACGCCTCGCATTTGCGCATATTGGAAAAGAACGACAAGAGCTCACACATGAACGCAGTGTAGAAGGCCTTGCTTTTGCCCCAAAAGGTTTGCGACTTGCCGTTGCCCATTACAATGGAGTCACTCTTCATTGGTTATCAACGCAAATATCTCCCACCACATTGGTATGGAAAGGAGCTCATTGTAGTGTCACCTTTTCACCAGACAACCGCTATGTCATTTCCACCATGCAAGAAAACGCCTTGCATGGCTGGCGTCTCACTGATAATCAGCACCTCCGCATGAGTGGCTATCCAAGCAAAGTCAAAAGCTGGTCTTGGAGCGCAAAAGGAAAATGGCTAGCAACATCAGGTGCCTCTGCCGCAATTGTTTGGCCCTTTCATACAAAAGATGGCCCCATAGGAAAAACACCACTAGAACTAGGCACACGAGCAAATGCACTTGTTAGCACCGTTTCATGCCACCCAAACAAAGAAATTGTAGCAATAGGCTTCAATGATGGAATGATTTTAGCGGCACATTTTCATGATGGAAAAGAAGTCCTTCTAAAAGGTTGTGGGAAAAGCGCTATCTCAGCACTTAACTGGGATCAAGCAGGGCAAAACCTCTCCTTCGGTAGCGAAAATGGTGAATGTGGTATAATCAATATCGCTGATTAAATTACACCGACAAGCGCAATTATCGCCTATAAAAAATGCCCACACAATCCTCCAGAAATCTTATCCCCGTGCATCTCCAGAGCTCTCAGAAATCCTATCTCCCTAATCTCCCCCCCAAAATCTCCTAAAATCTTCGTAATCATTAAATCTTCCCTCTTCCTTTCCTCCCCCCCTTTAGACAAGAAAATACCTTAAACATGTTTTTTGACCTTTTAACATTGCTACCCCCATACAAGAATAAAAACATCACCCTCAAGACCGCCCCCCATCTCCCTATAAACATCTATATAGGCTACATACTTCCACAAAAGCATTTTTCTTAAAAATTTGGCAAAAAATAGCTGATATCATCATTAAAACAACGATTTATTCCTACGATCAGAAGAAGGGAATGCAACACTATTTTCCTAAATAAAAAATTTTTTGATTTCCCCTTCTAAAGGGCAAAGTTTCCTACGAGCAGCCTTCTACACTTCAGTTTCTTGCCTAGAAAATTCCATCTAATAATCATTTCATGGAGCTTCTATTACCGCCCTCTGTTACGGTATCTCCTTCATCTCCGGATTCTGTTCCTTCTCCTTCTGCCCTTGTTAAACCAAAGCCTTCTGGGTCTTTTGCCCCTGTTAATCCTTCGTCTAATCTCTCTATACCGCTTGATGTTCAGTCTAATCTCCAAATTAGAGCGGTTGTTCCACAGGTTCCAACTTATCTTCTTTTGCCAAATGCCTTATTTCATGCTGGTTTAGTGGATATGACCACGCAAAATAAGACGTTAGAGACAATGCGGAATGCTTTTCATTTCTTTGGGAAAGATGATAAAAGGACAGCCTTTTTTCTGCGTGCTTATGGGGGGAGCCATCATTATGCTTCCAATTTATCTGCTTTTGAATATGGCTATGGTGCTGAGCTCGATTATAATGCATTTCAAGCAGGTGTTTTGTTAAATGAGATTGAGAGTTTATATGGTCGTACATTCTTTGAAGTTTTGGGGAACTATGGAAATCTTTCTCTACACCCTCAGGATGTTGAACAAAGCAAAAAAAGCGCATTTAATAAATGGTCTGTTGGGGCTTATGGAAGTTTGCAGCATGATACCGGTTTTTATATGGATGGGGTGTTATCGTATGGCCTTTTTAAAGGTGATGTTTTGACACGAGCACGGGGTAAAGCTATTGCCAAGGGTAAACAGTTTAGCGGTTCTTTAACGAGTGGCAGAACGTTTGCAACAGGGTATAAAGGTGTTGTTTTTGCTCCGCAGATTCAGGTTGTTTATCAGCATCTTCAGTTTAATAAGACGCGTGATATTGATTTAGGAAAATTTCATGCAATAATTCAGAATGCTCATTCATCATTTTAGATATTGAATAAAAACTAAATATTATAAATTTCTTTCATTTCAAACCTGTTTATATTTAATCAATTAACCCCTTGTCCATCACAAACGAAGCTGGCATGCAAAGAAGGACTTTTGAAAAAAGGTAAATTACTTCTTATGAACATTCTCGAGTGCTAAAATCTGCGCAAATATTGAATGCTGAAAAAAGAATGGTGATATCCGCGCATGACCGCAATGAAAATAATATCCTGTATCTTATCGAAATTTCTCTGCCACCTATCACTTACAAAACAACAACCATAACAACACGATAAAGCATACTTTACTTTTATTATAATTTGACCTCAAACTCCCTCTTTTTGTTCTAAAAATAAGTATCTATCCAAAATTCTTAAGTAAACATCCTAAAAAAGAAACAAATAATATGCGTATTAAATGATATAAACGTGAATAAAGTTCTAAAACAAAATTCAAAACAATGCATAAAACTCATAAAGACTAAACTTATGATCTATAAAAATGAATAAAGAAATGGACAAAAACAACCACCTATATCGTCTCTTTTGAAAGATTATGCCGAAAGCATTCAGCATTCAAACTTTTCATATTCACAATGAAATCTGTCCTCATATCTTAACATCAAAAATTTTAGAAAAATTTCTCATCGCATAAAAGAAAGCATCTATTGTAATCTTTTATATCAAAAAATAACCATATTGATGAAGCAAAATAAATTTTAATACATTAAAAGGCCGAAAATCTTCTGCCTTTTAACTAAAAATACATATTGCAGCTCATCAAAAGAGGTGGCGCAATCCAGCAGAGAAACTCGTTCCAGAAAAACCAATTTTCTTAAATCTATGCTGATAAGTGACATCTCC
>NZ_JBHIRE010000016.1:0-34268 GCF_042196885.1 Bartonella sp. AA86SXKL
GTCATAGTTGTTTTTTGACAAAGCGTTTGATAAAAAGCCGGCACATCTCTCCAATCCATGGCTGGTCTATTAATAACTTTATGGAGTTGCTTTCCTAAGAGAGCGCGTGCTTTTTATGTTGCCTGTAAATCAACGTCCAAACCCAAGGCAGCCGCATGTTTGAGACAAAGATTAAGACGCATCAATGCTGTTCGAGCAGTTCTAGCTTTTGTATGCAAAATAGGGGCAAGGGTATCACGTATCTCTGTTTGTGTAATCTCTGAAACGGGCAGACAGCCTAATTTGGGGAGAATATGGAGGCGTAAATGTAAAAACCAATTACAAGCCTTGCCATCATTTTTTAATTCAGCTTTACGGCTTTCAAAAGCATCTAAAGCAATATCTTTTAAGTAATGGAGATTGCGCATTGCCTCACGCTTTTGTTTGTTGCGTTCTTTAATAGGGTCACGCCCCTCACGTAAAACAGCACGCCACCTAGTTGCCAATTCACGGGCTTGTTTTAAAGAGACATGTCTTAAGGCACCCAATCCCATTTCACGACGACGTTCGTGAAGGGTATACCGTAAAATCCATTGAGCACCACCATCTTTACGCTTATGAAGTAACAAGCCGGCACCATCATTATATTTGCCAGCCCCCAATGTTGCGACAGACCTTGCATTAAGACGGTTCATAAGAGCCATTTTTAGTCCTTTCTTATACAAATTTGATCCACACATTTATCCCGCTTTTGACGTGCAAGCGAATGATTTTGATTAATACAACATGGAACAGATTTTAAATGATAGAATCCTACAGTATTAGTTTTTTCATTCAATATGAAAACAATAAGTTATCATTATAAATCAAAGTGATGTGGCGTGATGAAGATGCTTATGCAAAGAATCTAAAAGTCTTTTTGCAAGTGTTTGAATAAGTTCTTTGTTTTCTTAATTTTAGATACAAAATACTATCGCTAAAGCACCAAAAGTAGATCATGCTGATAATAGATGAAACTTTGATGGCGCTTGGTTTTAAAAAAGGCAACATTTGATTTCACTGTTTGCACAGGCATTGATTTTGCAATAACAGATGATAGTTTATTGCATGCAGAATACGGTTATTCAGATTTCGGTAAAAAGAAATTTATAAAGAATATTATCATTAACAGTTATGCAAAAATTTAATGAAAATGAATCCAACTTTAAGACACATAATTCTAGAGTGATTTAGTTTACAAATTTTCATTGAATGCAAAATTAAAAGTTTAAGAAGCCTTATTTTCAAAAAATCTTTATTTTTTTGTGAGTGTGTCATTTTTGCTACAGATATTTCAGAAAAGATGCTCTATATGAATTTCATTTTGGATATTTGGAGAGATTTTATGAATACAAAACGTTTAATAACAGCGTCTATTTTTTCTTTAATTTCAGCGTCTACAGCACTAGCTGCTGATGTTATGATTCCTCATCAGCCAGCATCATCGACTACTTCTACCATTGTTGCACCTACTTTTTCATGGACAGGTCTTTATTTAGGTGTCCAAGCTGGTGGTTTTTCAAGCAAGGCTGATGTGGCTCTTGTTGGTCAAGAAAAGAGTTTACCACTGGATAAAGAGTTCTCTCCTAAACTTTCAGGTTTTGTAGGTGGTTTTTATGCAGGTTCTAATATTGATCTCGGTGATAACTTTATTTTTGGCATCGATACGGATTTAATGATATCTGGAAAAAAACACACAAAGACCATTACCATAGGTGCGGCTGATAACACTACAGTAGAAAATGCAGTCGTAAGATCCCGCAGATCCGCAGAAGTTGTAACCACAACAGGAACACCAACAGGAAAGACAACACAAACAGCTGCTTCAGAACAACCTGCACCAAAAGTAGCAGATGTAGGAACTACATCAACAAAACCTGCTGCAGAAACAGAAACCTCCAAACAAGTGACGAGATCAGAAGTAAGAGGAACGCCAACGCCAGCAGAGGGCAGCACACAAACTGTTCCATCTAAAAAAATCTCCCCACAGACAGAGGGAAGATCAGTGCAAGCATCATCGGGATTATTGGCAAGATCAGATACAAGACAGCCATCGGTAGCAGTAGGAGGAAATGGATCAAATCCAGTTACATCTAAACCAACAGCTATTGGCACAGGGGCAGGAGTAGCAGGGGAGTCATCATCGTCCTCATTGGTAAAATCAACAGCAGGAAATCAAACAGCAGGAGTAGGGTCAAGTGGAACAAGTGCACCTGCAAAATCTGCAGAAGCAGGATCTGCAAAAACGGCTGAAAAAGCACCAGTATCCTCTGCCTCATCAACAGTATTAGGCGCAAGTCAGCCAGCAGCAAAAGCACCCACATCGGTACAACCTGCATCACAACCATCAGCAGTAGAAAAAACAGTACCGAGCGGATCACTTGTACTCGCGAGATCAGGGTCAACCTCTGAGTCAGCAAAATATTCCAATGGAACAAGCGGAGCCCAAAACGGAGGTCATCATAGTTCTTCCCATGGTAGCGGAAATGCTAATTCGCATGGTGCACCTCATGCAGGTGGGCGTAGCTCTGGTGCTCATCCGAATGGTACTAATCCACATGCTTCTCGTTCTCATGGTGGACAGAATATGTCTGGACACGCTGCACAAAGTACACAAGCGGTGGATAAGAACGATTCCAGTGTATATGGTATAGAACAAATAAAAAAGCTGGCTTCTGAACTTGGTCTTGATCAAGAGGATGAAGTTGAAACTTTAAATCATACTTTCAAACAAAATTGGGGTGGTGCTACACGGGTACGTATTGGTTTTGCTGCTGATCGCTTTATGCCTTATCTTGCTGGCGGTATTGCTTATGGGCAGTTCCAAGACACTGTATCAATATCCGTTAAGGATGAGGATGGAAGAGTCGTTTCTTCTAAGAACTTATCTGATGAAACAAAAACCATGATTGGTTACACACTTGGTGGTGGCGTTGATTTCTCGGTTTTGGATAATGTGATTGTACGTGCAGAATATCGTTACTCTGATTTTGGTAAAAAGAAATTTGCAAAGGAAAAACTTGAAGTTAACTACAAAACCAATGATTTCCGTGTTGGTGTAGCTTATAAATTCTAATTTTTAAAAGAGTAAATTTCTAAAAGGCTCCACTATTAGTGGAGCCTTTATTTTTTAAAAGATCAATTTTTGATTTCTTTTCTTGTGAATTTCATGATAAAGCCCATAGAGTGTGATGATATATTTTCCTGATCGCTGCTTAATACGAATGATAAGCTCGGCTTTCCCTATAGATAAAAACCAGAGTTGCAGGGTTCAGGGAAGTTATGCAAAAATGAAATCGTAAAAGTGGACAGGAATATTTCACAATGACTGTGAAAAATGAAACAATAGATTATTCAAAAACCCTTTATCTCCCACAGACAAATTTTCCTATGCGTGCAGGGCTTCCGCAAAAAGAGCTTGAATTGATGGCGCGTTGGGAAAATATGGGGCTTTATGCGCAATTGCGCCAACAAGCAAAACATCGTCCATTTTATATTCTTCATGATGGTCCACCTTATGCAAATGGTCATATTCATATTGGGCATGCTTTAAACAAAGTTCTAAAGGATGTGGTTGTCCGTTCATTCCAAATGCGCGGTTTTAATGCAAATTATGTACCTGGTTGGGATTGCCATGGGCTTCCAATTGAATGGAAAATTGAAGAAAAATATCGAGCACAAGGAAAAAATAAGGATGAGGTACCTCTTAACGAGTTTCGTAAAGAATGCCGTGAATTTGCACAGCATTGGGTAACCGTCCAAAGTGAAGAATTTAAACGCCTTGGTGTCGTGGGAGATTTTAACACGCCTTATACTACAATGGCTTTTCATGCAGAAGCACACATTGCCAGTGAATTGATAAAATTTGCTATGTTAGATCAGATTTATCGTGGTTCCAAGCCGGTGATGTGGTCTGTTGTAGAGCGTACGGCTTTGGCAGAGGCTGAGATTGAATATCATGATCATGAATCAGAGGTGCTTTGGGTTAAATTTCCTGTCTTTGAAGCAAATTCTGATGATTTATATGGTGCTTATGTCGTCATTTGGACAACAACACCGTGGACAATTCCTGCTAACCGTGCAGTGAGTTATTCTTCGCAAATTTCTTATAGTATTTACGAAGTTGAAAGTGCTGAAAATGATTTTGGTCCTCAAGTGGGAGAAAAGCTTCTCTTTGCAGACGCTTTAGCGATGAGTTGTGGAGAAAAAGCCAAACTTGTTTTGAAGCGTTTGCGTGTTATTTCTTCTGAAGAGTTGAAAGCTCTTGTTCTTTTTCATCCACTCAAAGGTTTGGCTGGGGGGTATAACTTTAAAATTCCATTGCTTGATGGTTCGCACGTAACAGAGAGTGCGGGTACAGGTTTTGTCCATACAGCACCAAGCCATGGGCGTGAGGACTTTGAAATTTGGAATGATTATAAGTCCTTACTGGAGCAAGCGGGGATTGATTCATCTATACCGTTTCCTGTTGATGATGCAGGGTTCTATACGAAAGATGTTCCAGGTTTAGGACCAGATCGTGAAGGAGGACCTGCACGTGTTATTGATGATAATGGAAAAATGGGTGATGCCAATAAAGAGGTCATTAACGCTTTAATTAAAGCAGATCGATTGTTTGCACGGGGGCGTTTAAAGCATTCCTATCCCCACAGTTGGCGTTCAAAAAAACCCGTTATTTTTCGCAATACACCACAATGGTTTATTTCAATGGATAAAGATTTTGGGGATGGTTCAACTTTACGTAGTCGGGCTTTGGAAGCTGTTTCAAAAACGCGTTTTGTGCCGTCTTCTGGACAAAACCGCCTAGCTTCTATGATAGAAGATCGTCCTGATTGGGTTCTTTCTCGTCAGCGTTCTTGGGGTGTTCCTATTTGTATTTTTGCGAATGAGGATGGTGTTATTCTAAAAGATGAAGGTGTGAACGAGCGTATTTTACGGGCTTTTGAAGCAGAAGGGGCAGATGCATGGTTTGCTGAAGGAGCACGTGAACGTTTTTTAGGTGAGCGTGCACATGAGCCTTGGGTACAGGTTTATGATATTTTGGATGTTTGGTTTGATTCTGGAGCAAGCCATAGCTTTGTGTTAGAAGATCGGGCTGATTTGAAATGGCCTGCTGATGTTTATTTTGAAGGTTCAGATCAACATCGCGGATGGTTCCAATCTTCTCTTTTGGAAAGCTGTGGTACGCGTGCTCGTTCTCCCTATAAGTCCGTGATCACACACGGTTTTACTTTGGATGAGAATGGTAAGAAAATGTCTAAATCTTTAGGCAATACGGTTGTTCCGCAAGAGATCATTAAAACATCTGGAGCTGATATTTTTCGTCTCTGGGTTATGACAACCGATTATTGGGAAGATCAGCGTTTAGGCAAAAAAATACTTCAAACAAATGTGGATTCATATCGTAAACTACGCAATGCAATTCGTTGGATGCTAGGAACTTTAGCACATGATGATGGAGAAGAAGTATCTTATGGTGCACTGCCGGATCTTGAAAAATTTATATTGCATAGGCTTTTTGAACTTGATCAGTTGATTAATCGCGCTTACGATGAATTTGATTTTAAAAAGATTATGCGTGCATTATTGGATTTTTCAATCATTGAGTTATCGGCATTTTATTTTGATATCCGCAAGGATTCTCTTTATTGTGATGCGCCTTCATCAAAAAAACGCAAGGCCTCCTTGCAGGTTGTCCGTGAGATTTTTGAGCGTATGGTAACATGGCTTGCTCCAATGTTACCTTTTACTATGGAGGAAGCTTGGTTAGAGCGTTATCCAGAAAGCCAATCGGTGCATTTGGAACAATTTCGCTCTGTACCAGAAGAATGGCAAAACCAATCTTTGGCTGAGCGTTGGAAAAAAATTCGGCAGGTCCGTAAAGTTGTGACAGGTGCTTTAGAGCTTGAACGTGCTAATAAGCGTATTGGATCCTCTTTGGAAGCTGCGCCTATTGTTTTTATTTCCAATCTGGTTTTACGAGAGGCATTAGAAAATGTGGATATGGCGGAGATCTGTATTACCAGTGCACTCACAATTACGCAGGACACAATACCTTCCGATGCTTTTACTTTGAATGATGTTGAAGGTGTTGGTGTATATCCAGAGAAGGCATTAGGAAAAAAATGTGCTCGATCATGGCGTTATACACAAGATGTTGGAAGTGATCCAGCTTATCCGGATGTATCTGCTCGTGATGCAGCTGCTTTGCGGGAATTGCAGATTCTTGGCAAGATTTAAAGTTTTAGATCAAAGGAAAGAAATGCAAGTAAATTTCTCATATTGATGAATATAGTTTTTTGTGGTACGAAAAAAGTTCCGTTGTTTTATCTGCAGGGGGGGAAATTTGTGTATGGACCGTTCTCTCATAAATAACGGGAATATTAATCAGCCATACACCTAGGAAATGGAATAGGCAGTGAGAAAACGTGAAATAAAAATATTTCCAATAGGAATTTTAGGGATGTGCTTTGTTTTAACGGGATGCAATTTATCCGCTCCTACCTATGGTACCAATAAACCAGTTTCAATACAGTTTTTTGAAGATGTTGCTAATATCACTTCATTAACACCAACAAATAACAGCAGCCAGATTGTTATGAAACCTCATCCAAAACTTGTAATACCAAGCCCTAGTTCACGCAGATTTTTGCCGGTACCACAACAAGATAGATCTGTCAATGAAATGGCAGCATCGAAGAAGCATCAAGGAAATACTCCTTTTCCTCACAAAGGATCGTCAGTTAATGGCGTTGGTTCAGAAAATCCTTCACAGTTGAATGCGAAGCAACGACAAGAATATTTACGTCGTCAGAGAGCACAAGTTGGAAGTTCAAAATACCGTCGCTATCTCACTGAACCACCTTTAAGTTATCGCCAACCGGCAAAAACCGCACCTATTGGTCGATAGGGAAAAGACAAAACATTTAAAGTAAAGTATTTTTCCAATTACTTATGATACCAAGCCCTCATTCGCGCGCAGTTATAATGCTGCTGTAGGAGGGGGGTATTCTCATGAAATAGCAATATGACAACAGCATCGAGAGATTCCTTATGCGTTTCCTTAACACGAAACATTTCTCAAGCTCATTTTACAACATTGCTCATGTGGCTAGTATAACGTAAAATCTATTGTGCTCCAATACTTTATGCTTAGGAAGGAGAAAGTGGATACCATCATTTTATTTTACAGACTCCAATGTTGCGATAATTCTTGCATTTGAGAGCTTTCATAAGAGACATTTTTAGTCTTTTCTAAAACGTTCTTTATCCAGACGATAATTCCGCTTATGATGTGCAAGAAAGTGATTTTTACTGTTTCAATGTAATTTGAAATGAGAGCATATCTACGATATTTTGGACTTTATATTTTATATACAAAATAATGAATTATTCTTTTGAATGAATGTATCATCTAATAGAAACAATATGCAGAATTAAAAGAGAGAAAAAATGCTTCGAAATAGCTTTTGCTATATATATATATATCAGAAGAATTAACAGTCTTTTTTGAGAAGTAGGATAGTTTTTAAAGAGTGAAAGTTATGGAAGAAGAATTATTTTTAGTATCGCTTTTGTATAAAAAAGTCTTTAAGTAATTGAGCTGCTTCTTTTTCCTTGAAACCAGAATAAATTTCAGGTTTGTGATGGCAGGTTGGTTGCTGATAAAAACGTGGGCCATTTTCTATAGCACCTCCTTTGGGATCATTTGTTGCATAATAGAGACGTCGTATGCGTGCAAATGAAATGGCAGCGGCACACATAGCACAAGGTTCAAGTGTTACATAAAGATCGCAATCAGGAAGCCTTTCGCTTTGCAATGTTTCGCAAGCCATACGGATTGCGCGTATTTCTGCGTGTCCTGTAGGGTCATATGCAGATTTTATAAAGTTACCAGCGCGTGCAATGATAGCTTTTCCACGTGTAATGACAGCACCTACGGGAACTTCATCTGTTTTTGCAGCCTCTTGTGCTTCTAAAAGGGCTATTTCCATGGGCGTCAAAGTCATAATATTCTTTCTACTGAAGGTATAGAAAATCTAAAGGTTATCTCGATAAGAAATGCTATGGAATGAATAATTTATTATGCTTTTATAATGAAAAGAAGACCTCTATTTTTTAAGAGTTTAAAACAAACTTGCAAGCCGGCAGATATATTATTGTCGTTAAAGTATAGAAAATGATAAATGATTATGCTACTTCATTTTTCAGGATAAGCGGTATGGTGCATGTGAATAATTTTCTGAACATACTTGCAAAGATTGGTTTGAAACGCAAATGAATGAAAATAATGAGAGTGAACGAATTGCTAAAAGGTTAGCGCGTGCTGGTATTGCTTCGCGTCGAGATGCAGAAATGATGATTGTTGCAGGTCGTATTTCTGTGAATGGTAAAGTCGTGACAACGCCTGCTTTTAATGTTAGCCGCTCTGATGTTATTAAAGTTGATGGCAAACCTTTACCTCCTATAGAACGAACGCGTTTATGGCTTTACCATAAGCCAGCAGGTCTTGTCACCACGAACCGTGATCCTGAAGGCAGACCTACAGTATTTAGTAATTTACCAAAAGGAATGCCGCGTGTTCTTTCTGTTGGAAGGCTTGACATTAACACGGAAGGGCTTTTGCTTTTAACCAATGATGGTGGCTTAGCGCGTGTATTAGAGCTTCCTGTAACGGGGTGGGTCCGCAAATATCGTGTCCGTGCTCATGGAAGAGTAAGGCAAAGCGCGTTGGATAACCTTAAAAATGGTATTGCGATTAATGGTATTTTTTATGGTTCGATTGAAGCATCAATTGAACGCGAACAAGGGTCGAATGTATGGCTTTCTGTCGCTTTGCGAGAAGGAAAAAATCGTGAAATAAAGAATGTTTTAGGGGCATTGGGATTATCAGTTAATCGATTAATACGTGTATCTTATGGTCCATTTCATCTCTCTGATTTAGAAGAAGGAGCTGTGCAAGAGTTAAAAGGGCGGATGTTACGAGATCAGTTGGGGGAGCGTTTGATTATGCAAGCCAATGCAGATTTTGATGCTCCTATTCTTAAGCCATTTTCAAATTCTGCAGTTGTTGCAGAAAAGCAAAGCCAGAAAGATCTTTCTATTGCAAATGATGGTTGGGTTTTCTCAAGTGAAAGGGCAATACGACGCCGACCAAGAGATGGTTCTGTTGAACATAGTCGCGCACGATTAAGTACAAAGTCTCATGAGAATGTAAAGAAGGAGAAAAGTGAAGAAGGAAAAGCAGAGCGTTTTCTACCGCGTTCTCGCCGTGCTAATGTTTGGATGGCTCCTGGTGCACGTCCGCAAAGTGCACGTAGAAAGCCTTCTTATAGTGAGGAGAAATCGCATGGTCATAAGAGCGATTTGGATGGTAGAAAATCATTTCATCGAAGCAAGGAAAAACTAAAAGAAAATCCATCATACAAAGAGAAGAGGGAAAGTTTTGTTCAAAAACATGGCAAAATATCTTATGAAGAGACGCATCCCTTTGGTAAGAAAGATCGCTTTTTAAAGGATAAAGAGAAAATGATAAAAGGTGGTCATGATGAGCATTCTTTTGAGAGAAAGGAAAAGGTAAAATCGTTTGGTGGTGCTATGAAAAAATCTAAACCACATAGGGACGGTGCAAAAACTTCGAAGCGATTTGGAGGTCCACGTGCGGATCATAGGCGGTAAATTTGCTGGGCGTATTTTGTTTTCGCCTGTTAATCAGTCGATTCGCCCAACGAGTGATCGTACACGTGAAAGCCTTTTTAATATTCTTTCTAGCCGTGAAGAACAATTTTGGACCAATAAACGCATTCTTGATCTTTTTGCTGGGACTGGGGCTTTAGGCATTGAAGCACTTTCACGTGGAGCAAAGGCTGCTGTTTTTGTTGAAAATTCAGTTGAGGGGCGTGGAGTACTTCAAAAAAATATCGAAGCTTTTGAATTGCAAGGGATTGGACGGATTTTGCGTCGTGATGCAACCAAACTTGGCAATATTGGAACAATGCTTCCATTTGATGTTATTTGCGCTGATCCTCCCTATAGCCGTTGTTTAGGTGAACGTGCTTTTGTAGAAGCTTTGCGAGGAGGTTGGGCAAAAGCTGATACACTCTTCGTGCTCGAAGAAAAGAAAGATACGATTATTCATTTACCAGATATTTTTTATCTAGACGATGAGCGTTTTTATGGTGAGACAGCAATACGTCTTTATAAATTACGATTGCTTACATCTTGAGAAAGTTTTTGTTTTTATCCGATAGGATAAAAAAATGTTTTTTCACAGTTTTCTTCATTTTATATGGTTTTTAAAAGGTTAAGCAGAAAGTCAATAAAAGATTCTAATGTTAAAGGAATTGATGAATTTTTATTAGCTTTACTACAGAAGGATTTTTTTCTCCAATAGGATATATATATCCTCGATAATATTTATGATCTTTTTTGTCTAATTTCTTTCTGCTATACCTTAATCATTACATTTCATCAACAGTTGAAAGCTTTAAGCTATGCAGTCTGCATTTATATTTTAATGATGCGTAACTTCTATTTTTGCTATTGTCTAAACTTAAAAAAGATATTTTGTTTAGTATTGAAAATATTGTTCATTTATCCTGAATATTTGTGTGTTTAGTTTAGTAATATCGCTTGTTGATTTAATCATTACATATTAAGTAGATCTGAGAGTATTAAGTATATTATCGTTGTGCAGCTTTAAGGATACTTTTTTATATTATTTTTTATCACTAAAGATAAGTAATTTATAAAAAAGGGGAGATTATCATGTTTAAATGGATATATAGTGAAGAAATTAGTACAGAAGCAAGTGCTGAGAAAATTTGGGCTATATGGGAAGATGTGGCATCATGGCCTTGCTGGGATAGTGAACTTGAGTGGGTAGAACTTTCTGGTCCTTTCAAAGAAGGCGCTATAGGACGCATGAAACCTAAAAAGGGACCTACAGTAACTTTTACACTTGATAAAGTTATAAAAAATGTTTGTTTTTCTGATTATGCTAAACTTCCTTTTACACGTATGAGTTTTAATCATGAATATATTTGTTCAACAAAATCGGGTTCTTCAAATAACAAAATTCGTCATACTGTAACCATGTCTGGTTTATTTTCTCCTTTCTTTGGAATGATTATTGGGTCAAAAATTAAGTTACATCTTCGCGATGCAATGATTGAAATGAGCAGACGTGCTCTTACTGAAAACAAAAGCATTTTGTAAGGGGGTGCATTTATAAAGAAGTTAATACCTTAAAAAAGGTGCAGAACTCTTAGCCTTGTTAGAATGAAATCAGTTATGAGTATATAGCAAATTGATGAGCTATGATTTGGTTTTAGTTAGCTGTTGAAATCGATTCAAATCATCTTACGGGATTAATTTTGCGCTAAAAATCTTATGAAATTCATTGAATTTTTTATATATAAAAGCTTATAAGATGCTCTCTTCGTTGAAAATGAGAAAGTTTCAGAAGCTCATTGCTTCTCTTATGATGTAGGCCCATATCGTCATGATATTTGCTGGTTTCTAATGTTGCGATAGCTTTTGCATTTAAAACCTTCATAAGAGACATTTTGATTTCTTCTTAAATGGTTTTCATTCATACGCTCCTTACTTATGATTTGCTCGCAAATAGTTGTGATTGACTCAACATGAATAGGTTCGAAACAGAGAGAATTTTATGATATTAGGCTTTTTTATACAAATTACAAAACAATAAATTATAAGTATAAATCAAACTGTTAATTTTATTGAAAGATTACAAGATAATTTCTTGATTACTTTTAAATATAAAAATGAGTTCTTTATGATATTACGTCCATTAGGGTAAAGAAGTTTATGACTGCTCATTTTGTTGAAACCATAATGGAAGGAAATATTTTTTACTCTGTTTAAGTTTTGTTTCATTTACAAGAGTGCCGTCTCATTATGAGAGAGTTTATAGAAGCAAAGAAGTGTATACAAATATAAGGCATTTTCTTGATTCTTGCTTGGAAATAAAAGAATGCTATAGGAAAGATATGAGGTAAGTTTTTTACTACCCAGAGGAAGGAAGACCTGTGATTTAAATCATTTTATGCTTTTCGAATTTTTGAGGATTTTGGCTTAAATTCAAGTGTTATTGCTAAGACTTTTGTTAATTGCCAATTGTTCTGTTGATTTGATTGTCAGTGGAGATTTGGCTCCTAAAATGATAAGGGCCCCATGAGAAATCTTGAAACTAAAGAGATTTTACGGCATATACGGCATATTACGTTTTTTCATAAAGAAGCTAAAAGGGAAATGATTTAATGCATTAAAAGAAAAAGAATGCATGAATGTGCATAATCTTATGAATCAATACACAAGAGTTATATTCTGATTTGTATAAATTTGTCAGAATGCTTATCAATGTAAATAATAAAATATTTTAGGGAGTCTATAATGACTGACAAAAACCAGATTGAGAAAGCTGTTTCGCTGGTTGAAGCAGCAAAGCGTTCTGGGGCAGATGCTGCTGATGCTGTTATTGTTCATGCTCATTCTACCAGTGTATCAGTTCGTTTTGGGAAAGTCGAATCGACAGAAGCAGCAGAGAGCAATGATTTTACTCTAAGGGTTTTTGTTGGAAAAAAAGTAGCAAGTGTTTCTGCTAATTTAGGATCTTATCCGCAAGAACTTGCGGAACGTGCTGTTGCGATGGCTAAAGCTTCTCCCGATAGTTTATTTGAAGGTTTGGCAGATAAAGAGTGTTTGGTTAAGTATCCTAAAGATCTTGATCTTTTTGATGATTTTGTACCCAGCAGTCATTTTTTAACAGAAGATGCTTTAAAAACGGAGGCAGCAGCTCTTGATGTTAAAGGTGTAAGCAATTCTGGTGGCGCTGCAACAGCTTATGGCCGTAGTGGGTTTATTCTTGTGACCAGCGATGGTTTTTGTGGAGCCTATCGCTCAAGTTGTTTTTCACGTTCTTGTAGTGCTCTTGCAGGTGAAGGAACACAGATGGAGCGGGATTATGATTATACAACAGCCTTACATTTTTCTGATTTAGAGGCAGCAGAAACTGTGGGAAAGAATGCAGGGCTTGGTGCTGTTCGACGTTTGGGTGCAGTTCGTGCGGCGACTGGGAGCGTTGATGTTATTTTTAATCCGCGTACGGCTCGTGGAATTGCAGGGCATATCGCATCTATGGTCAATGGAGCCTCTGTGGTTCGAAAAACGAGTCTTTTACAGAATTTCCTAGGCAAGGAAGTGATGAAGCCTAATGTTAATGTAACCGATCAACCTTTGCGATTACGTGGAAATGCTTCTCATCCTTTTGATGGAGAAGGGGTAGAGGGGCAAACACTCAATATTATTGAAAATGGTATTTTAAAAAATTGGCTTCTTTCATCATCTACAGCACGTGAATTGGGACTTAAAACAAATGGACACGGTATGCGTTCGGCATCATTAGTGCAGCCGACCAGTACAAATTTTGCTATTGAACCGGGTTTAGTATCGCCTTGCGATATGATAAAAGATTTGCGAAATGGATTTTATGTGACCGAATTATTCGGTCATGGCATTGATTTTATTACTGGTCAGTATAGTCGTGGGGCTTCCGGTTTTTGGATTGAAAATGGTGAAATTGCTTATCCGGTAAGTGAAGTAACGCTAGGTTCTGATTTGCTTCATATGTTAGCACATTTAACACCTGCCAATGATATTGATCGGCGTTATAGTACAGCTGCTCCAACATTGTTAATTGAAGGTATGACACTTGCAGGAAAATAACACGCATCATTCTTCTGATTTAAATCTTTTGCGTGATGTTTGTCGAGAGGCAGGAGATTTAGCAATGCGGTATTTTGGATGCACGTTGGATGTCTGGATTAAAGAAGGTAATTCCCCAGTTAGTGAAGCAGATTTTGCTGTTGATCATTTCTTGAAAGAGAGGCTTCTTGGAGCTCGTCCAAATTATGGATGGATTTCAGAAGAAACAAAAGATAATCGAGAAAAACAAGATTATTATGAGCGCTCTTTTGTTGTTGATCCTATTGATGGAACGCGTGGTTTTCTTTCTGGCAATCCTTATTGGTGTATTTCGGTTGCCATTATTGAGAATGGGCGTCCTATTGTGGGCGTTTTACAATGTCCGGCTCAAGGAGATGTTTATACAGCTGTAACGGGTGGAGGGGCAACATTAAATGGGATAAAACTTCCTCGTTTAGCCTTTCAGGTTCATCGAAAATATAAAATTTCACTTGATAAATCGCTCGCACAAAAATTACCAGATGATTTTCTCAATCAAGTCAGTCTTTATCATTATCTTCCTTCTCTTGCTTATCGTATTGTTCTTGTTGCTCAAGATGAAATTGATATCGTATTAGTTCGTCCGAATTGTCATGAATGGGATATTGCCGCTGCTGATCTTATTTTGCAGGAGTGTGGAGGGTGTTTTTTATCGCTTGATGCCCCTTTACTATCTTATGGAATTGAACCTTACCAGTATGGACTTTTAATTGCTGGTAAAAATAATTGCTGTCAAGATATGATAGATGTTGTTCGTCAAACAAAGTTAGTTTAATCATGTAAAAGCGCGCTAAAATAATCTAAATGATATGGAGGCACATATGACTGAAACCAACGAAAAAAAACAATATTTACATCTTGTATTTGGTGGGGAATTAAAAAATCTTAACAGTAATCAATTTAAGAATCCTGATGATTTAGATGTGGTTGGTATTTTCTCAGATTATCAATCCGCTCAAGAAGCATGGCAGGCAAAAGCACAAAGCAGTGTAGATAATGCATTACAACGTTATTACATTGTAGATTTGCATCAGTTTCTTGATGCTGAGTTAGGCGATGCAGAATAAAGCTTGAATATTTGGTTATTATAACCTGTAGATTGCTTCATGCTTTTGTTTAGTCGTCCTTTTCATAGGTACGTTCTTTGGGTAAAATAGAATGCCGTAAAAAAGAATATGCTTGTTGTTTAAAATTCATATGTTTTTTTAAGAAACATCTCCCAAAGCACCTAAACCCATTTCATAATGGTGTTCCTGCAAGGTATAAAATCCATTATTGCACCACCATCTTTACGCTTAATAAAAATGCAAGACAGTTTCTATCAACCTATTTACAACAGCAATATTATCATGACAGCTATCACTCGAAGTTTATGATTATATTGTGAATAGTCACTCTGCTTTTGAATGGGGTATGAGACACTAATGCGTTAAGATTAATAAAAAGAGTAGCATTATTAATGATAGCAATTATTACTCTGTTGAGATTATTAGCATTCGTTACTTATCTATTGGAATTTTTTCAACGAGTTATTACTATAAGCTTAGAAACCATGAAAGTCGTTAGAAACTTTATCAAAATTAGAAACTTAGAGAAACTGAATAGATTTATGAAGTTAACTTACCTCATAAGGGTTTCTTGAGTACTCGTTTAAAACTACAATCTATAAGTTAATCATTTTGTGTTGATTATATACAATCTTAAAAGGAATAATATATCATGCGACCTCCTGAAAAGAGAGGATTTAAAATTTTGAAAACTCTTATTTAAATTGCTTTAAGACTTTTAAGAAATTCTCTATTAAACAAGATTAGATTTTTCTGGATTACCTTTAAGAGATTATATCACAATTTAAAATGAGAACTCTATACTATTCAAAAGTTTTTTTAAGATTAGTTTGACATATTCATTTTATTGAAATGAAATAATAGAGATTGAGCTTCCTTTTAAACACATTTTATTTGTTGTATTTATATTAGGTTGTAATGTCTATATGGGTTATTTTTTGAAAAATTGACAATACCTAACATATGTAAAAATAAGCTTTTTCTCTAAAATACCAACGTGCAAAATTCAAAGTCTCACTAAAATCATAAGAAGTATTTATTCAGTGAGTTGAAAAAATTGATACAATCTATGTCATAGGTTTATCATTTATATTTTCAAAATTATAATCGGCTGAAATGTAGTTTTGTTATTTTTGAGTAAGGTTTTTTATAGGGTGCAGAATGAAGTTATAAAATCGATATAAGTTACAAAATTTAATTAAAAGAGATTTAAATAATGTGTATATGTATTGAATTTTCTCATGGATTAAGATTTTTTTATTTAAGATATGGATGATATTAAAAAATATGGATGCAACCAATAGTGTTGATGAATTTTTTAACAAAATAAGTATATAGATATCTTAAAATAGCTGGATGAGGTGATTTTAAATGGTAGAATTAAAGGCACATGCGGCTCTTTTAACCTATCGAATAATTGGTTTTTGCTTATGTCCTGTTATTCCTTTTTATTTATTTTTTCGTTCTATCCGTGGAAAAGAAGAGTGGTGTCGCAAAAAAGAGCGTTTAGGTAAAAGTTCTCATATACGCCCCCAAGGTTCGTTAGTTTGGTTGCATGCAGCAAGTGTTGGAGAAACACTTGCACTTGTTCCACTTATAAATTATATTTTATCATTGGAAATCAATGTATTAATGACAACTGGGACGGTGACATCTTCTACTCTTGTGAAAAAATATTTTGGTAATAGGTTGATTCATCAATATGCTCCTTTGGATTTAGATTTTGCAGTGCGCCGTTTTATTCGTCATTGGAAGCCTGATCTCGTCTTAATTTGTGAATCAGAAATTTGGCCTCTTCGTATTAAAGAACTTGCAAAAATGCGTATTCCGCAGATTTTGGTTAATGCCCATATGTCTGAACGTTCTTTTAAAGCTTGGCAAAAACGACGTATTCTTGCCAAACATATTTTTAAGGATATTGATTTGGCGATTGGTCAAAATGAAAGAGATGTAGCTTATTACCATACACTTGGCGTAAAATCTGTTACGTTTTCTGGTAATCTCAAGGCTGATGTTTTTCTGGTTGAAAATCAAGAATTGCTTGCACGTTATCGTAATGCTATCGGCAATCGCCCAGTTTGGGCAGCTGTTTCAACGCATGAAGGGGAAGAGGAGATTGCTTTTGAGGTCCATAAAATTGTTAAAAATTATTTGCCAGATTTATTAACAATTATTGTACCTCGTCATCCTGAACGTTCAGAAGATCTTATCAGAAAATGCGATAATAAGGGGTTAAGTTTTATTCGTAGGAGTAGAGACGCTGTTCCAAACATGAATACCGATATTTTATGGGGAGATACCATTGGAGAAATGGGACTTTTTCTTCGCTTATCGAAAGTTTCTTTCGTTGGTAAATCGTTATGTGGAAATGGTGGACACAATCCATTGGAATTGGCTTTGCTTGGTTCCGCTATTTTGACAGGGCCTCATGTTTCAAATTTTCAAGAGATGTTCAAACAATTTCTAACGCATGATGCAGCATATATGGTTCAAGATACAAAACAGCTTGCTATTCAGGTGTATAAGCTTTTAACAAATGAAACATTGCGGCAAGAAATGGTTGATAAGGCTCATGAAGTGGCGACAGGTATGGCAGGTGCATTTGAGCGCACATTAAAGATTTTAGATCCATTTTTACAACCCCTTGTAATACAAACAGGTTTACGTCAGCGTCAGGGTAGATATGCATATTAGCGCCCCTCGTTTTTGGTGGAAAAATAAAAGCTTTTTGCATTTTGTGTTAGTTCCAGTTTCATGGGGGTATGGTTATTTTTCAAGTTGTTTTATGACAAGAAAGCCTCCCGTGATTGATCTGCCAGTTTTGTGTATTGGAAATTTTACATGTGGCGGTGCGGGTAAAACGCCGGTTGTTATTGCTTTTACAAAAGTGGCTAAAGAACTTGGTTTCGTACCTGGTATTGTATCTCGTGGTTATGGTGGATCAGTTAAAGGGGTACATCTTGTAAATGAAAAATATGATACTCCATATAGTGTTGGAGATGAGGCACTTTTACTTGCACGGCATGCTTTTGTAGCTGTATCACCTAATCGTTATGCAGCGGCACAACGGCTTAAACAAGAGGGATGTAATCTTATTTTAATGGATGACGGATTTCAAAGTCGCCGTCTTTATATGGATTATGCGTTACTCGTTGTTGATGCGATGCGCGGTTTTGGTAATGGAGCTGTCTTTCCAGCAGGACCTTTGCGCGTACCATTAAAAACGCAGTTTTCTTTTATGGATAGTGTTTTAGTGATTGGTCACTCCGATGCGCCTGATAATGTCGCTTTTCTTGTTTCGCGTACTGGAAAGCCTTTATATCGTGCTCATCTTAAAGCCAGTGCCTCTGATGAGGTTTCAGGAAAATCATTTTTGGCATTTGCTGGTATTGGCAATCCAGATAAATTTTTTAAATCTATTAAAGAATTGTCTGGTCATGTGGTGCAAACTTACATATATCCAGACCACTATTTTTTCACAGATAAAAATTTAAAAAGCCTTATACAAAAGGCTAAAATGCATAATTTGTGGCTCGCAACAACCGCTAAAGATTATACCCGTATACAGACAATTCACATGCAAAAAGATTTGAAAAATCTTATTATCTTTGATGTGAATGTCGATTTTGTTCAAAAAGACTTCTGTCGTATGGTCCTTGAAGAGGTCATGACCCGCTTTAGAAAACGTTCCCTTGAATTTTCTTGTCTAAAAGGCAAAAGCTAAATTTTTTCGAGGGGTTATTTTTCTTTTGTTTTTAACAATTGCTTGAGATATGGGTTGCACTCAAGTTCGCGCTGATAGGAGATTTCACAACTAGCATATGCTTCTTGGCGGTGATGATTCCAATATTTTAAATCATCTATAGGGATTTTTTGCCCGCTAACAGCACAAATGGTATAGGTACCATATTCTATAATGTCATATCCGTTATTAGAATAATGAATTTTTGCTTCGCGTTCACCATTGGGAAACATTATAACTCCTTCTTACTTGATACAAGAGATTCAAGAAAAGTGCCATAAAATGTATTATAAAGTCGAGAGTTAATTTTAAAATATTTTTCTTGTAAAAATGATGCAGGGCTTATTTTCTGCCAAAAAGCCGTTCTATATCTGCCAATTTGAGTTCAATATAAGTAGGGCGTCCATGATTACATGTACTTGTATTAGGTATTGCCTCCATTTGTCGTAATAGTGTGTTCATTTCTTCGGGGCGTAAAAGGCGCCCTGACCGTATTGAGCCGTGACAGGCCATCGTTGCTGCAACATAATCAAGCATTGCTTTTAAATTATTTGTTGTATCATACTCAGCGGCCTCATCTGCGAGATCTTTTATGAGGGCTTGGATGTTGATCTCTCCTAACATGGAAGGTGTTTCACGCACAACAATTGCTCCTGGTCCAAATGGTTCTATTCCTAATCCAAATTTTTGCAAAGCATCTTTATGCGTTAAAAGGCATGTTGCATCCTCTTCAGAGAGTTCTACAATTTCAGGAATAAGTAATAACTGTGAAGGAAGTGGTTTGGAATAAAGTGCATTTTTGAGTGCTTCATAAACCAATCGTTCGTGAGCTGCATGCTGATCGACAATGATCAAACTATCTTGTGTTTGGGCGATAATATAGTTTTTATGGATTTGTGCTCTGGCCGCTCCTAATGGATAAGATAACTCTTCTGATGAAGATGTCGTGCTTGGAATGTATGCATCCCCACTTGGTGTATTTAAGCCCTCCATAATAGGAGCGGCATCTTCTTTTAAATCAAAAGAGTGAGTACTATCCAATGGTTTTTGGACCATTGAAGCGCTGGTAAAATGATGAGGTTGTGAACTGTAAGAAGAGAACTGGTGCGTGTTCTTAAAACTGCCTAATGGTTGTTGTGCCAATGATTGTTGTGTTTGAAATGCAGCAAGCATTGCTTCAGAACGGGTTGAAGTAGGACGAATACCAGATTGTTGCAATGCTTCACGAATAGCTCCAACAATCAAACCACGAATTAATCCTGGATCACGGAATCGTACATCAGCTTTGGCTGGGTGAACATTAACATCTACCTCAGCAGGTGGGAGGTCAATAAAAAGAATAGCCACAGGATAACGATCTCGTGTCATGACATCAGCATAAGCGCCTCGGATAGCGCCCCATAGAAATTTATCACGCACGGGACGTCCATTAACATAAGCAAATTGATGAAGGCTGTTATTTCGGTTGAAAGATGGCAAACAGGCAAAACCTGTTAAGCGCACCGCTTCGCGTTCAGCATTCAGCGCAATGCTATTAGGGGCGAATTCTTTTCCCATAATCTGCGTAATACGTTGTAATTGTCCTTGAATATTATTTTCTGTAGCAGACAATTCCATAGATGTTCTGTCTAGTCCTGAAAGAGAAAAGCGGATATGTGGAAATGCGATAGCAATTCGCTTAATCATATCGCTAATAGCATTTGTTTCAGCCCGATCAGTTTTCATAAATTTTAATCGTGCCGGCGTGACAAAGAAAAGATCACGAACTTCAACAATTGTTCCAAGATTCGCAGCAGCTGGTTTGGGTCCTACAATTTTTCCTGCAGTAACGGAAATTTCAGCAGCGCTCTCAGCATCTTTTGTTCGTGAAATGAGTTTAAGTTTAGCAACAGAACCAATAGAGGGGAGGGCTTCTCCTCTAAATCCAAGGAAGCAGATATTGTGTACGTCATCGGTAATCTTTGAGGTACAATGGCGAGAAACTGCTAAAGTTAATTGATCTGCAGGAATTCCATAACCATTATCACTCACCTTTATAAAATTTTTTCCACCATTTACTGTAATAATTTCAATGCGTGTTGCACCAGCATCAATAGCGTTTTCAACAAGTTCTTTGACAACATTTGCTGGTCGTTCAATAACTTCACCGGCGGCGATTTGATTAATAATATTTTCGCTAAGATGGCGTATAATCATAATAAATTCTAACAGGAAACTTAAGGGTTCTATAGAAAATTATGATAACATCATTTGCGCGACATTCAAGAATAAGAGAGCATGAGAGGTATTATTTTTACAATACCTCCTATTTTATTTTATGTTAACAAGTCGGTTGGAAAAAACATAAAAATAGTTTTTATCACTTTAAAATAGCTTGCACCAATTTATCATCTAGGTCAAAAAAAGAAACAATGTAAAAAGGGAAGGCAATATATATGGCGCGTATAAGCGGTATTTTAGCAGATAGTGATATACAAGCTTTGATTGAGAATAACTTTCTCAAGGCTCAGTATCCATTTGATAGATCTCAAATACAACCAGCAAGTCTTGATCTTCGTTTAGGGGAGAAAGCTTATCGTATACGTGCTTCTTTTATGCCGGGACCTGATACAAAAGTTTTGGATAAGCTTGAACGGTTAAAGTTGCATGAGTTTGATTTACGAGACGGAGCCGTTTTGGAAACGGGGTGTGTTTATATTGTTCCTCTTTTGGAAAGTTTAGCTTTACCAGAATTCTTATCTGCTGTTGCCAATCCCAAAAGTTCTACAGGACGATTAGATATTTTTACACGTGTCATTACGGATAATGCTCAGGAATTTGATAAAATTTGTGCTGGTTATCATGGTCCACTTTATTTGGAAATTAGTCCACGCACATTTCCAATTTTGGTGCATACAGGCTCACATTTATCACAGCTTCGGTTTAGAAAAGGGCAAAGTTATTTAAATGAAATAGAGTTGCACACTTTGCAAAGGCAAGAAACACTGATATCGGATGATTTTCCTAATATTAGTGTTGGTGGTATTGGTCTTTCCATTAATTTAAAGGGAGACGAAAACGGGCTTATAGGTTATCGTGGTAAACATCATACAAGTGTTATTGATATTGATAAACGTGCCGTTGCCCACGTTTTAGATTTTTGGGAACCTCTTTTTGATCGTGGTCAAAGGGAGTTGGTTCTTGATCCTGATGAATTTTACATTTTAGTTTCACGAGAGTCTGTTCATGTGCCTCCGCTTTATGCCGCAGAAATGACACCTTTTGATCCTTTAGTTGGCGAGTTTAGGGTGCATTATGCAGGCTTTTTTGATCCAGGATTTGGGCATAAGGAGGCGGGTGGAAAAGGAGCAAGAGCGGTTTTAGAAGTGCGGAGCCATGAAGTTCCTTTTATCTTAGAGCATGGTCAAATTATTGGCCGTTTGGTCTATGAGCATATGCTTAATCGACCATCAACCCTTTATGGACATGATGTTGGATCACATTATCAAGCACAGGGTTTAAAGTTGTCCAAGCATTTTAAATGAGTTGGGAACCACGAATTTTGATAACATGTATGCAGAAAGCGTATTTTAGATAAAAAAAATTTTGTGCTTCGCAAAACCGGTGTCATGCATTCTATTTTTAATTTCCAAGGTTATTTCATCTCTTGCATTTGAGAGGGTATGAGAGGCATTTTTACTTCTTTTTTCAAGAGGTTCTATCTATACGAACTCCCTTTATGATGTGCAAAAGAATAGTTTTGATTATTTCATCATGACAAAATTTACTATATTCAATATGTTATTCATATTTATTATTATAATAAATCAATAGGTTAATAAAATTCAATATAACAGTAGCTACTCACTTTTCAAAGTAAATATGCGAGATTGGATGCTGCAATTGACTCAATTTTTCTAGAGTGTAATAACCAGTATATTTTATTCCGTATAAAAATTATCCTTAAGAGTTAATAAATAAGTTTTCACTCCAGTTTAGTAACAATTATTTTCAATAAACATTGTTCTAATTTTAGTAACTCATTTATAGCCTCAAGATATAATATTGCTAGAAAATTATTCAATTAAATATGAAGAGTTTCTATTGGTATGAACATTAAAAGTTTTTATGCTTTATGTGAATTAGGCACTATGCATGAATAAGTAACAGATCTCAGTTTTGAATATTGATATAAGAAGATTTCTGCATGTATGCGACAGCTTTATTTCCAGTATTAATAAAGGATTTTTTCATCTTTTGGGGGAGATTATGGTTTATACTTAATGACACTCTATATTCTTAAAACTGATAATGTAAGGACCTTTGGAGGGAGAAGCAACTTTAAATTATAACTAATTAAGCTACGGAGCAATCGCTTTCGAAGAGGGATTACTTTAAAGAGAGTATAACATTTTAATTGCACATGAAGAATATATGAGTAGATACGTTATTAATGATACTTCATACTGTGAGATTTTAAATTTGGATAAGAGCAATAAAGACGTTGTTTTTATCAATTAGTTTTTTTAGAAAGTTGCAGTCTCTGTTGCTTCTATCTATTCAATAGAGTGTTTTGGGAGAATAGCGAATAGGTAGGTACATGGATTCGCTTTTATGCGTTTTTAGGATGTCTTCTCTTTTCATTTAGGAACAATGGTGCCATCAATGATTATTTCTTCAACACTTGATTATCGTAAGGCAGCAAAGCGTCGTCTTCCTCCCTTTCTTTTTCACTATATTGATGGTGGGGCTTATGCTGAAGAAACGATGCGACGCAACTGTAAAGATCTTCAAGCTCTTGCACTGCGTCAAAGGATTCTAAGGCAAGTTGGTGAAGTTGATCTTTCAATCAAACTTTTTGATCAGACACTTGATTTACCGATTGTACTTGCACCTGTTGGTCTAACGGGCATGTATACACGTCGTGGAGAGGTAAAAGCAGCGCGTGCCGCAGCGGCAAAAGGGATTCCTTTTACTCTATCCTCTGTTTCAGTTTGTCCCATTGCGGAAGTGCAAGAAGCGGTTGGAGGTGCATTTTGGTTTCAACTTTATGTTCTCAAAGATCGCGGTTTCATGCGTGATGCACTAGAACGGGCTTGGTTAGCTGGTGTACGCACGTTGGTTTTTACAGTTGATATGCCAGTTCCTGGTGCACGTTATCGTGATGCGCATTCGGGGATGTCTGGTCCTTATGCTGGATTACGTCGTTTTTTACAAGCGTTTACTCATCCATATTGGGCTTGGAACGTTGGTGTTATGGGGCGCCCCCATGATCTTGGAAATGTCTCCACTTATCTCAAAAAGAAAATTGCATTGGATGATTACGTTGGTTGGCTTGGTGCAAATTTCGATCCATCAATTGGTTGGCATGATTTACAATGGATTCGCGATTTTTGGAAAGGAAAAATGATTTTGAAAGGTATTCTTGATCCAGAAGATGCACGAGAAGCAGTAAAATTTGGTGCGGATGGTATTGTTGTTTCTAATCACGGCGGACGTCAGCTTGATGGTGTATTATCAACAACACGAGCATTGCCTGCAATTGCGGATGCTGTAAAGGATCATTTGACTATTTTAGCGGACTCAGGTGTTCGTTCTGGTCTTGATGTTGTACGCATGATAGCACAAGGTGCGGATGCTGTTATGATTGGCCGTGCTTTTGTTTATGCGCTTGCAGCAGCAGGTAAGAAAGGTGTTATGCATCTCCTTGATCTTTTTGCCAATGAAATGCGGGTAGCTATGACACTGACCGGTACTCAGACAATCAAAGATATTACACGCAAGAGTTTAGTAAATATAGATGTTTTTAAGCAATGAAAGCAATATGTTATACTTCTTTCAGAAAAAGAAAGTCTTTTTATAGAGGAGCATAATTATATATTTTACAAATATGTTGACAGTTAAATTTAAATAGAAAAGATCAAAAAGCTCCTCTATAAAAACACAGAAAATACTCAGTAACTAAAATAATACTCCGTAAATACAATAATACTTAACGCAAAAATATTAATAATAATAAACACAAAAAAAACACTAATAACATTGCATACATCTTTTACTTATTTTATTAAAATCTCATTCTACGGATAAAAAGGAACAAGCGCTGATATTAAAGGTAAAACAACTGTTGATATAGAAAAAATAGCTATAAATAATGCTGTGAGCATTTTTCCCTCCTATATATAAAATATAATATGTTAATTACTTCTTTCCCACATTAGCATAAAACGTAAATTTATAAGCTTCATTTAGTTTTATTTTAATATATATATAATATTAATTATTATATATAAATAAAATTATTAAAAATGTCAATATGTATTTATTGAAAGATATAATTATAATAAAAAATTGATCTAATAAATAATATTCCTATAATCTATATATTATTTATATTAATTTTATTTGGTAATATATTATATGGATATGATATTTTTTTATGGAGTACATTTTTAAGCAATGAAAAAAATACCCATACTATCTTTAAAAAAGCTCGTTTACTGAGAGCAAAACTGCGTGAATTAATGTGCTTTTCTTTCTTATTTTCTTGCATCATCAATGATTTATGATGTTTTTGAACTGGCGAGTATATTAGGAAGCAGTTGAATATTTTTTGTATAGTATGTCGTTTCTAACACTATTTATGCGTTCTCGATTGATTTTATAACTTGTTAAAATATCCAGTTCGTTTTTATTGCAGATGGGGATGGTGGGGGGGCCTAATGATACAAATTGGCATAGAATGTTTTGTTCTATAAGCGATTTAACAATTGCATCTCCAAGCTTCTCCTTTGATACTATGCTCTTCATAGACAACAACAGATTGGTGAGATTGGCATAACTCTAGCACTGATCTATTATCTCAAAGTTGAATGGTTGGCACACTTGTAAGCGTTGGGATAACTTCATGTTTTTTGAAGCTCTTTAGCAACATCAAGACAAATCTGAACAGTTTCTTCAGTAGCAAGTA
Organism: Bartonella sp. AA86SXKL; assembly: GCF_042196885.1. NCBI lineage: Bacteria > Pseudomonadati > Pseudomonadota > Alphaproteobacteria > Hyphomicrobiales > Bartonellaceae > Bartonella > Bartonella sp. AA86SXKL. The sequence continues at coordinate 25,544 of NZ_JBHIRE010000016.1, forward strand.
AGAGAACATCTTTTCCTTTTTTAAACAGAAGTTTTGCTGATATCAATTTTTGAAGTATTTTTATGAATATTCATAACAGCACGCTTTCCTAAACCTATATAAATAGGTACAAGATTACTCAGAGTAGAAAGAATTACAGTTTCCATTTGATCGAATTTCTACTCGTAAGTAATTGGATAATATTTACTTTATCGCTGAATAAAAAAGAAAAGTTTTTCTCTCTTTAAATAGAGGATGGATTGTCATCTAGCCAATAGGGATAGTTTGCGAGAAATTTGTTCGATGCAAAACGACTTAATATTGCAGTTACTTTGTATCATTTGAAGCTGTGAAAAGAAGGCTAAGATAGATGAAAGAATGTAAAAAATGATGGATACATTTTAAGATAAAAAATTATAATTTTGTTAATTCTACACCAGTTGCTGCCGATATTGGTGGCAAAAGAAATTTGATCAAAAAATATCAAAATTATTTGAGAACATTCCTCATGGCATGTAGATTAAACCTTTTTGTTGGTATGGGTGAGATTTTCTTTGAGCAGAAATTGATTCTATCCCCTGAAATCAGCAATAATCTCTCAGGTTATGTCGTAAACTTTTTAGGGATGTTACAACGCCACTATTGTCCTTTTATGAAAAAATTAGCATTTCAGATGAGCAGTTGTGAGGAATTTCAACGTTTAATACAGCAAGATCCAGAAACTCTCACGGATTTAGAACGGGCTTCAAGATTTTTATATTTACAGCGATTAAGTTTTAGAGGGAATGTAAATCGTACGATGAGAGTAGAAAACCATCGTAGCGCGCGGGGGGCTTAAGCCTTTCCAATTTGAATGCGTGCTAAAACTTATTTTCCACTGTTTAGCAGGTGTTAGCATTGAACATTTAGACTAGTCTGATTTTATTGTGCGTTATGATCGCCTAAAAATCTTGTTTTATCTTTCACCACTTTAATTGTGGTTTTGAAGGTTATTAAAGAAAGGATTTTTATAAGCGGGAGGATTATCAGCCGATGTCTAAGCTGCTTGCATAATAAGAGGGAGTTTTTTGTCTTTAAACAATATGCTAGAAATTCAAAAAACTTTAGTTAACTTTATAAAAGAGGTTACACTATCTTATACAGACTGCTCTGCAAATAACACAATTGCTGGTAAGGAATGGGGCATCACCAATTTTGATTTCTAAAAAAGAAACAATACGTATTAAATAGTCTTTAACTTTGCAGACTTTTTGAGAATCCTTTCAGAATCTTTTGAAAAAAGTGAACTGATAGAAGATATTTCTATCAAAATATAAAAACAGTACGATATGTAGGCAATCTGGGCTTTAGAAACAAGAATCAAAGCGTATAAAGATGCATAGAAGTGAGATTGAGACATATCATTTTTATGATTCAATAAAAAATAAAAATTAAAGAAAAAATTTTATATCAAAAATTTAAGGTGGTTTAAAAGGTGGACGGGCAATGCATGGAAGGATGAGCGAGAAGGTAAATTAGGGGAGAGCGATTTATAGATTATCAGTATCTTTGTAAAAGTATCTTCTCAAGATAAATATTGTGATGAAATAGATTGTAGTTGAATGTTCGAAAAGATAATACGCACTCTTAACTTTTCCGTTATACACATCACAATAAAAGCCGTGAAAAGCACGGTCTTATTACAAACTTTCTCTAAAAGCAGTACATGAGTTTGCAAGATATTACAGTAATATTTTAAAAGAAGGATTTTATTTCAGGAAAAAATTATCTTAAAATAGTAAAGCAATATTCTTCAAGAAATTGCTAGGCGACTTTTGAAAGTAAAAAAGCTAAGTTAAAAAATAAAAGCAAAAATGGTTGTTGGTTTTCTCAACTGGAGTTGCATGTCATTTCCCACATAGGGAATTTACCTATAGAAAAATTAACAGCCAAGATCATTCACAATGTTTTCCCGCCACTTTAGCATGAAAAAGCAGATATAGTGCGAAAGTATTTGCCTTATCGTCAACATCATTATTATAATTAGGAAGCTGAAACAACATCATTTACAAATCACATAAAAGCCTTACCATTATTCATTATATAGCTCCGTAGATTGCTTTTCTTCAAGCATGCCAGCCCCTAGATGTTATTTTTGTTGAAAACAGAACCTTTGTGTATGATCAGTTCTTTGAACGACGATAGTAGTGCAATCCATAAAATCTTTTCTCATCTTCTTTTGATAGGATAACAAAGATGTCCTTAGAATACATCAATAGACTCAATCATTTTACACAAACATAATCTGTTGAATCCTTTAGTTTCAATTCAGACATCTCAGTCATTCTAATTAAATCTAATCGACCACCAGAGTGTTTTAATCCTTTAAGTGCTTTTACTTTTAATCTGAATGTATCCACCTCTTTCAAATCTTTTCATTGATTGATGTTTCAGAGGAATTATATTTTTATCACTTTATTTTCCGTTTATCTCTCCAACCACATAAACGTTCACCTTGTTTGTTATGTTTTAAAATATCTCTCGCCAAATTTGAACTAATGACATTGATATCTTGTCGATTCAAATAAATTGGAAGCCATCCAATACAAGAAGTTCGTTCATTCGTCGCGCAACCAGCTAGAAAGCTTAGTGCGCACATCAGCATCACTTTTCTTATTAATTTCATTTTCTACCTCAAGCCGTGTTGTCGCTATCTTGAAATCTTCTTTTGTTTGCTTTTGCTTCTCAACTTTTTTCCCAAGAAAAAAGGCTTTGACTAAAGCTATAAGAAAAGCTGCTATGAGCGCTGACGTCATTGTCAGATATTTTTTTATCCATAAAATCATAGGCGGTGTTCCTGAAAACGTTTAGCAATGTATATCATAGCCGTACAAGCAGCTAAAACCATAATGCCTGCTAGAACCCATTGAACAGGACCATTTCCTGCAAAAAGACCTCCAAGCCCTGAAAAAGAACCTATGATTGGTGCAAGAGCTTCTACTTTGCAAATACCTGTTACGCCTTCTGGTTCTACTACATGATAATTGGGGGCAACATGAGCTCCTTTTGCCCACAAACCTGCTTCGGTTGCTCGGCGATTGACAAGACCTTGGATACGTTTTCCTCCTACTCTTGTCCATTTTTGCAATTCGGTTGGTATCGCTTCATATTCACCTTTATTAAGCTTTTTTAAAAGTGTAGAATTGCGAAATGCTGTGATTCCTACATTATAGCAAAATGATACTAATGCCGCGAATTGTTCATCGTTTAAAGGAACGGTAACGGTTTTTTCAACAACAGCTTCATACTCCCTCAAGTCCTGACAAAGGATTTTTTCAGCTTCTTTTTCCGTAATTTGCATGTCTTTGTGGACGCTTGGGGCACCAGCAGCACTTGTATGTCCATAACCAATTGTCCAGACACCACCAGAATCTTCATAAGCTGATAAACGTAAGCCTTCCAATTGCTTAATCAATACAAGCCCTTCTTTTGATATTTTTCGCATTATTTTTACCTATAAAAAACTACACAAAGCAGGATATGAATTAAAAACTTACATCTACTCATTTTTAAGAACAGAACAGCGAAAGGGCATAATAAATTCAAAACATCCATAGTGGATTATTTTAAGATCCATATCATTTTTTTGAATAAAGATTATGCTAAATACTATTCATTTTGCAGCAATTGATCTCCATCTAAAGACAATAACTTTATAATAATTCCATTTATAATCAGATAGATTTCACTCATAAACCAGTTGATCTAGAATGATTTAGAAGAACTTTACTTCAAAAAACTTCAATAATTCCAATGACAAAAAGCACTTTTAACAAAAAATAAGAGACATAATAATTAATGAAATAATTAGGTGTTGATTTTTAAGTAATTTCAAAATTCATAAATTGCACCACAGAATTTTTTTATAAAAACAAAAAAACATTATAATTTAATATTATACATCTAAAATTTATCTTAGAATCAATAAAGCATATACATAACGTGTTATACATATTTAATAAAAAAATCTATAGTTAATTTAATTATTCTTTGTTTTTTCTCCTAATTGCTTAATTTCATTAAAAAATACCTTTATGAAGGATTTCAAATAAACTGTTACATAAAAAACATAATGGATATTTCCCCTCTCTTGCAGTCTGTTTCCAAATGAAACAATATATTAGTGGAGCATATTCAATATATAGACCAATGATATTTGATAGTTTTTTTAAGAATATTGTACTGTAATAAATTTGAACAAGTAGTTCAGTTTCATATATTTTCTTTTTCATATGAAGCATTTGGTGGGGCGTTCGGGTCCAATGGTATCATCTTTGTCTGGTGTTGTATTGGCTACGTTTCCAGCAGCCTCTTAAACAAATCAATCAAGCTATTGAAATATTTTTAGAGGCAATAGCACAAGAGACACAAAAGATTTTGACAAAAGGCTGCTTGAAAATATAGGAATCTCTCTCCTCCTAGCATCCCAGCCCATTTACATAACATAAAAAATAAAAAGGCAATGAGATGATATTTGATGATGGCAATAGATATGTAATAATACGTGAGTGTGCACAGCTTTTTATTATATCCACAACAACGATTCGCCATTAGATGCTTCAGGGGGGGCCGGAGCCATATAAGCTAGGGAGAGCAGTGAGGTGGAGAAAGAAAGAGACTTTAGCATTTATTCCAGAGAAAAATACGGAGCAAATAACAACAGATTAGATAAAATCGTATAAACCCTAGAAGGTAATCTTCAAACAGATAATTAAATAAAAAATATATATATTTCAATACATTAAAACAAAAGGTGGTGCCGGATGCCGGCAAGCAGGGGCTTAGCAATAAGATTCAAAGTATATAAAGATGTGTAAGGGCGTATTGATGTCTATAGCTTTTTATGATTCAATAAAAAATTAAGTATTAAAGAAAAAATCTCAAATCAGAAATTAAAGGTGGTCTAAAAGGTGGACGAGAGGGGACGTTAAGTGAGGGCGATTCATCGGTTATCAGCATCATTCGTAAAGACGTCTCCGCAGGGTAAATATTGTGACGGGGCAGGGTTGTGGTTGAATGTTTGAAAAGACAATACACGCTCTTGGTTTTTTCGCTATACGCACCACAATAAGCGCCGTGAAATGGGACTTGGTCCTGTTACGAAACTCTCTTTAAAAGAAGCGCGTGAGCTTACAAGATATTATAGTGATATTCTTAAAGAAGGCAATGATCCTATTGTCTTTCGAGAACAGACTATTTTAAAACAGCAAAGCAATATTTTTCAAGAAATTGCAAAAGCGGCTTTTGAAAGCAAAAAAGCAGAGTTGAAAAATGAAGGTAAAAACGGCCGCTGGTTTTCTCCACTAGAGTTGCACGTGATTCCACACATAGGTAATTTACCTATAGAAAAATTAACAGCCAATATCATTCGCAATGTTCTCGCACCCCTTTGGCATGAAAAAGCAGACACAGCGCGAAAAGCACTTAACCGTATCAATATTTGTTTGAAATATGCAGCGGCTCTTGGTTTAGATGTTGATCTACAGGCTTGTATGAAGGCACGCGCGCTTTTAGGAAAACCACGTGCAACATCAACAAATATTCCTGCTATGTCATGGCAAGAAGTTCCGGCATTTTATCAAAGCTTGGATGATAAGATCCTTTCAAATTTAGCACTGAAGTTATTGATTTTGACAGGCGCACGGTCATATCCATTGCGCTATTTGCGCCTTGAACAAATTGACAAAAATATATGGACGATACCAAAAGAAAACATGAAAGGTATTGTAGGGAAAGTTTCAGACTTTCGCGTGCCACTAAGTGATGAAGCTTTGAGAGTTATTGAAAAAACCCTCCCCTTTGAAAAGAATGGTTTTCTCTTTTCTGGTCTTAGAGGCAACCCCATTTCTGATGCCACCATGGCAAAGTATATGACAGTTTGTGGTTTGACTTATCGTCCCCATGGTTTTCGTTCAAGCTTACGGGACTGGGTAGCAGAGACAACGTCAACACCATTTGAGATTGCCGAAACTGTTCTTGCACATACAGTTGGGAGTTCAGTGACGAAAGCCTACATGCGAACGGATTTTTTAGAGCAACGGCGTGTTCTTTTAGAGCTGTGGGCTAGCTTTATATCGGGAGTGGTTTGACAAAATATTCTAAGGCCATTAGAGCATAAATATAATTATTGTTATTCTACCTTAATGGCAACCCTAAAGCTTTAAAGAAACGTTGATGTCTTTTCTCAGTATCAGCTATGAGCTTACTAAACGAAATAACCTCTATATAGGACTCATAACTCTTATGATATCCAAAATATCCCATATGATCGCCTGATTCTGTTAAATCCCAACGTTTGCAGCACTCTTTTATTTTTGGAGTTAGATCACAGACGACATAACAGTAACCGGGAACTTTTCCATCCAAATTTATTGGACGCCCTTTTGGGGTAAGTACTTTGCCTGCACGAATTTTTTTCTAGATAAGTAATGACCTGCAAAATAGGATCTGTTTCGGTACCAGCTTTCGCGTCATCTCTCATGGGACGCTTAATTTCTACTATAGTAAGAGATGCCAAAGTAGGAGATTCTAAACCCTCTTTGCTATCTGATACTAATAAAGGATTCCAATAAATAGAATTATTACATAATTCTAAACTACATATATCAGGTCTTTCCTTTTCCATAGAGCCGGTAATAGACATTTTTTTAATAATAAATCAGAAGCTAAATAATCATGAAATACTAATTTTTCGTCTATCAACCACAAGTTACAATTATCCATAGCTACAGAATTAGAATCACACTTCATGGGTACTATGAGTTGATGAATAACGTCTTCTTTAATATATTCTTTACCACCGTCATAAAGAGAATTTAAAGATTCCTTCAAAAGTTCTATGATAGTTTTTCTATGGAATAAGTAATTTGCCAAATCGGACTTTTTAAGATCACATACAGCATTTACATATTTATTAATTCTTGCTGCATAACTATCTGTATTTTCTCCTTGTTGAACTGCTAAAACATTATGACCTTCTTCTAAAATTTCATTTTCTACTCTAGCAAGACATTCATGCAAATGTAGTTCCAATTTTTTATCATTTATTTTAGGTGAAATCATATAGTCATTGTCTGTTAAATAGTTTAGGAGTGGACGATAGCGTGGTACTTTATGTGTGAACTTTCAACTATCTCCTTACTGTTTTGAATGTTTTGCTTTAATTCTACAGCTAAATATTTTTGAATTCTTTCATAAATGGCTTGTCGTATTATCGGAAATGATATTTTTTTCCTTCAAATAAATCTTCTTGTTTATTTTCAACATTTTCTTCAATATCAAAGCCTATTCTTTCAGAACGTACTCTTTCATCTAAAAAAAGAGAGCTTACATAGCAAGAGTAGATAAATTCACCTATATCATCTTGCAGTTTTGATTGCATACCCGGAATTTTCTCAGATAACTTTTCTTTTGTAATAGCTCTATTGCCTGCACAAAAAACATAAAGCCTGATTTTCTAAAGGTAAGGATCTAAATTTAATATGCATAATAGAAAAATTATAATTTTCTATTTTTATTTTTTCATTTAAAATGGCTCCATGCATGCATTGTTCATATAGATCATTTAATAATATCTTTTCTGTGTCATCTTCAATAGTTATGAAAGGGCAACCACCAGTTCTTGCAAAATACCAGAGACAATGTTCTAAGAGTGCTTTTGCGATAGATTGTAGTTTTTTAGGAATATGATTTTTATATTTTTGGTTTAGACCTGTTAACTCAACAATAGTTTCTCTCTTCGTACAATTATCTTGAAATTCATCTAATTCTTTTATACCTGCAGCAGCATCAAATAAAAATGTGCGCCCTTTTAATCCTCTATCTGTTTCATAAATACTCCTGATTTTTATATTATCAAAAGCTTTAAGCCATAAAAGTCGTCCTATACCATGGCAACCTTTATCTCTTTTATAATCTGAGTCTAAAGTTTTAAATGATTGAAAATTATGATCATTAAAGCTTGTACCATTGTCGATCACTTTAAAACCTACAATTTCTGTCTCGTTTAGTTTTTCTGTATCTTTGTCAAGTGGTAGTGAAGCTTGCTTCGATCTTATGACTGAAACTATAATGTAGCGTGAGGAAAAATCATTTCCTATTTCTTCAATGGAATGAATAGAATTTACAACTGCTTCAAAAAGAGGCAGTAGAGCATGATTTTCTGGTAAAGATGTATTTCTTACGCGGCCACTTAAATTTGTTTTCATTATCCACTCTAATCTATAAAAGACAATCAATTGTGTCGTTTTACAAAGATTTGACTTCCTCTTCATCCTTAAAGGATTAAAATTTCGAAGCTGTTCATATCAAATACAGTTTATTAGAAGCTTTAAATTCATGAAACAATTAATTCAAAGATTAATTCTTTGAGAACCACTGTTTTAAATGGGCGAAGATATTGTCTATCGTCTCCATGAGACGAGCAAAATTAAGAAACCATTTTCTAAAGATTTTCGCACATCTCAGAATGTATTTAGAGTCGGATATTTGGTTTTTGTGTAAAAATACTTACAAACGCATCCATAATACGTGAAAAATCAAGTGCTAATAAGAGTATAATGAGTACAATCCATTTCGTATAACGAGACATCACTTTTACACTTTTGTAGGTCATGATGATTTCTTGAAGTATTTCTTTTTCTGCTTCTGTAAGCTCTATATCGTCTTGTGTTTTTTTTCTAGCCATGTTTCCACCCACACAAGCGTT
>NZ_JBHIRE010000017.1:0-7152 GCF_042196885.1 Bartonella sp. AA86SXKL
CTTTAAAACTCTTTGAGAAAAAATAAATTGGTACAAAACCTAGTGTCAAAATATACAAAACCTGCTGGCAAGCTACAGCGTTAAAGAGAGCTTTAAATACCCTTGAAAGGTCTTTGAAGACCCTTTAAAACTCTTTGAGAAAAAATAAATTGGTACAAAACCTAGTGTCAAAATATACAAAACCTGCTGGCAAGCTACATACATACAAATACAACTGGCTGGGGAACTTGGATTCGAACCAAGATTGACGGAGTCAGAGTCCGCTGTTCTACCATTAAACTATTCCCCAATAAGCCAATTTTACCATTTCTAGCAGATTCTATAGTGTAGGCAAGTGCAAAAAATCTTTAGATTATCGATAATAAAGAGCGATAGGGATATCATTATAATCCCAGTAGGGGCGTCCTCGATATTTTAGCATATAGCAATAAGCGAGTAAAAATATATAAATAGAGCACACCGCGAACGGAGGTATCATAAACTCTTTTTGGAATATTCCCTAATATAGGTGTATCATGTCAGGCAGTTACTACTAAATCATGGAGAATTTATGAGTAATATCCCTACTTATCCTGTTACCCCAAACCTACAGTTGGTATACGTCTCAAACATAGAGTATTCTACGGCTTTTTACAAATTCATCTTCAAGAAAGAACCTGTGTTTACCTCGCCACGCTATGTTGCATTTGCTTCTTCGGGGGATGCTCTCTTTGCTCTCTGGTCTGGGGGCGATAAGCCTGAGGAAAATGTGCCTCGTTTTTCAGAAATCGGCATTATTTTGCCGACAGGAGAGGACGTAGATAAGCTCTATGTGGAATGGCAAGAGCAAACCACTGTTGAGATAAATGTTTTGAAGGAACCGTATACTGATGTATTTGGACGTACCTTCCTAATCAAAGATCCAGACGGAGATATTATTCGTGTTTGTCCACTGGATTAAAAAGCTTGAGATCTGATCTTTAATTGTCTGAATTATAATACCTGAATTATAATAATTGTCTGTTTCCAAAACCTATAAGCTATGCAAGCTAAGAGGCTTACTTACGACGCGTGGCTTATCCGTTCGGTGCTGTTCCATTATATTCAGCACCACAACCTGCCTGTTTCCACAGGCGGTCTAATTGGTTTGGGGCATCAGTCGGCGTTATTGCATGGCCAGTGATCAGTACTTGTAAAATCATAGAAGCTATCCCTCATCGCACTTATATTGAGCCTTTTACTGGAATGGGAGGAATATTCTTTACAAGGAAATTGATATCTTTATGAAGTTAAAAAGGCATTGTACATAAAAACTAATAAAGTCAATATATTAAGTGCAATTATTTTATATGAATCCACATAAGAATCCATACTTTTATGCATGTTTGAATTGATCATTTTTTATATAGGATTGCCATGAATGTATAGACCATAAAAAGCAAATCATAATGCAAATATTATAACGCATGGGTGCATTCAAATGAAATGAAAAGCGGTTATCATTCATAACAGGTCATAAATTTTATGATACGTTTTTATTATAGCACAAATCACATTGTTTTAAATTTCAGTCGTTTGGAATTATCGATAACATAAATTGCATACGTTTAAGAATGGATGTGTTTTGCTCTTTATTTGAGTGTAACCTTAAAAGGAATAATCGTTTGAAACTATCATAAGCTTATAGATTGAGTTCATAAAGATTGCATAAAAGGGTTTAAAGATAAGATCGTTTTTAAAAACGCTTACTAAAAAGTTAGTAAATGATAGGCAGGCATTATATAGATACTATCATCACAATATAGAATGAAAATCACAATGTTATGTCTTATGAAATTGAAGCATTTCAATGATATAATGCAAGCAAGCGAGAAAAAAACGTTTTAAAAGTTACATTAAAAATACGAAACCAAATGAGCTCCCCCCAAATTTGGGGGGCACCTATTGAAAAAAAGATGAGGCAGCAAAATTCAAAACCATTGTAACATCTAAGGCATGGGATTTTACTCAATTTTGAGTCAAAAGCTATAATGTTTAAAGATGGCTATTCTAAAGATAACGCCTCCAAAATTGGATTGGTTAATTTTGCCAACTCAAATTTGAGCTGGTTAATTTGCAAAGAAGTTACATTTGAGTGCAAAATGAAAAGATACTTATGAAAGCCTTATTGAGAAAACATTCATTTAAGATGCATTTTCTTTTGATTGGATTGATAAAGTTACCAAGCGTTTATAGATTCTATAATGCTAATGAATGATATCAAAATCATAGCGATCATTTACGTTTTTTTTGATAAGTTTTCATATTTCTAAATAGAGCACTTGCAATATGATACGTTTTGTATATATGAATTTATTACTCCATTGTGGATGATTCATTTGAATCTTATAATCAATATCTGAAAGCCGCGTCATATCATTTGGCTCGGCTTTCTTTTTTGAATTCTCTCTTTAGATAGGTTTATAGCTATTAGATAAGGCTTTCCCATAAACAGAGCCAGATATACGTGTATTACTATGGAAAGGATTTATTTGCGAGAGGATTACCAGACAATGTTTGCTTTGCTTGCGCAAGAGAAAAATTCTTCTCTCTCAATGATGTGTCTCAGATCCGAAAAATCTTTAGCCAATTTAAGATAAAAGAGGTTGGCACATCTTATACATGTGGTTCAAAGAATCCGCACCGGCTCAAGAGCTTATCATCTCAAATTGCAATTTTTAGAGGAAGAGAAAATATGCATTAAAGGGATTTTAAATGACCCTTGAAAGTTTTGCAGATCCTTTGAAAAAATAAATTGATGCAAAACCTGCTTTCAAATTATACAAAACCCGATGACAAGCTACAATCATTAAATACTGGCTGGGGAACTTGGATTCGAACCAAGATTGACGAAGTCAAAGTCCGCTGTTCTACCATTAAACTATTCCCCAACAAGCTAATTTTACTATCCCTAGCAGATTCTATAGTGCATGCAAGCGCAAAAAATCTTTATGATTATCGATAATAAAGAGCGATAGGGATGTCATTAATTGTTTTGATTTGAATATCGACATCATAAATGTCTTTAAGAATTTTTGGTTGCATAATTTCTTTTGGAGTCCCACAATAGGCCGCTTTCCCATTTTTCAATGCAACAATCATATCTGAGTAAGATGAGGCAAAATTAATATCGTGCATAACAATAAGAATGGTTTTTTTCAGTTCATCAGCTGTGCGGCGTAATTGCTTCATCATAGAAACCGCATGTTTCATATCCAGATTGTTTAATGGTTCATCTAAGAGAAGATAATCAGTGTCTTGGCAGATAACCATTGCTATAAAAGCGCGTTGACGCTGACCGCCAGAAAGCTCATCTAAAAAACGGTCTTTTAAATCTTGTAAGCCGAGATAGCGTAGTGCACTGTCGATAAATTGTTTATCTTCATGTGTATACCAGCCTTTTGAATAAGGATAGCGTCCGAAACTCACTAAATCGTACACGGTTAAGCGAAAAGACAAAGGATTTTCTTGACGCAGAATTGAGAGTTTTTGAGCCAAAATATCGAGGGGCATTTTATCAATATCAAAGCCGTCGATATGAATTGTCCCATTATGGTGTGGCAAAAGACGTCTTATCAGCATTAAAAGAGTGGACTTTCCGGAACCATTGGGCCCAATGAGAGAAATAATCCCCCCTTTTGGAAGATGAAGGCATAAATTATCGATAATCAATCGTGCTCCGTAAGCTTTGGAAAGATGATTGATCTCAATCATTTTAGTTTTCCCTTCATCAGTAACATTAAGAAAACAATTCCCCCACAAAACTCAATGATAAAACTTAAACGCCCTGCCATATGAAAAATTTGTTCTAAAATAAATTGTCCCCCCACCAGACAAATAATAGCCAATAATATTGCAATTGGAACAACAATACTGTGTTTTGCTTTAGGAGAAAGTTCATAGGAAAGGTTGGCAACTAACAGTCCAAAAAAGGTGACGGGGCCTACCAATGCGGTGGAAATGGATACGAGAATGGAAACAAAAATAAGGACAGCTGTCGCACTTTTGTGGTAATTAACGCCAAGATTGAGGGCATTTTCACGTCCTAAAGCCAAGATATCAAGAAGATGACGGGAATGCCATCCAATCAGACTCACAATGAGGACAATGATTGTGGCAAAGCTTATTAACGGTGTATTGAATTTATTAAAATTTGCAAACATAATATCGGTTAAATTCATCATTTGGTCTGGATTTAGTTGCAATTGCATAAACATCCGTAAACTGAAAAAAAATCCGCCTAAAACAACACCGATTAAAAGCGTCAAATGAAGCCCTTTTAGGCTTCCTGAAAAGAGCCAGCGAAAAAGGCTTATTGAAAAAAGGATAAGAATGAGGGCTTCAAGAACAAGCTGTCCTTCTTCATTCAAAAAGGGCAAAGAAAGAGAGCCTACAAAATACATTAGGGCAGTCTTTATTAAAATATAAAGCTGATCAAATCCCATAATTGAAGGGGTAAGAAGACGGTTATTAACGATTGTTTGAAATAAAACCGTGGAAACGCTTATTGCATAGGCAATAAGAAGCAGAGAGGAAAGCTTTGTAAGACGAAATTTCCATGTATGAACATTGATATTCCACGTCATGTAAAGACTAATGACAGTGCATGCTATGATGATAAGTGTTGTTAGTACACATATTGTTTTTCTTCTTCTATCCAAGACGCTTTCTCCAGCGTAAAAGCAGTATCATAAAAATAAAACTACCGATTACACCCATTATGGTGCTGATGGGAATTTCAAGAGAGGGATGAATGATTCGTCCTAAAAGATCACAAATTAAGACCAATCCTGCACCGCTGATGGCCACCCAAGGAGCGGTATAGCGCATATTATCTCCCATGAAACTTGAAACAATATTTGGAATAATCAACCCAACAAAAGGAATACGGCCAATGGTACAGACAACAACAGCAGTGATTGAGGCGACGATAAAAAGACCAAAAAACATGACAACACGATAATTCAATCCAAGGTTATTGGTTAAATCTTCTCCCAAACTTGCAACCGTAAAGCGATCAGCAGTACAATAGGCCAGAATACAAAGGGGAAGGGATAGCCATAAGAGCTCATATTTTCCTTCAAGAACCATCGAAAAACTGCCAAATAAGTAAGCTTGAAGAGAAGGAAGTAACATTTCATAATCTGCAATGGCATTGGTTAAAGAGCCAATAATATAGCTTAGCATAATCCCTGTAAGGGGTACAATGAGAGCAGATTTTAGAGGAATGCGTCGCAATAAAAACATAAAAAGTAAAGTGCCTACCATGGCAAAAATTGTCGCAACGACCATTTTTCCTAAAACAGGAATATCGGGCCAAAAAATCATAATAAAAAGAATGCCAAGGGAAGCAGATTCAATGGTTCCAGTGGTTGATGGTTCGACAAAGCGATTGCGTGTTAATAGTTGCATAATCATGCCTGAAAGTGCAAGTGCTGCGCCTACTAAAAGGATTGCAATGGTACGAGGAAGACGTGTTTGCCAAAAAATAAGCCACGCATGGGGATCGGCTGCGAAAAGGTTAGAAGGTGTGACATCAGAATAACCAACAAAAATGCTGAGGATAGACAGGAAAATTAGAAGTGTTATGGTTATCCAGTAATTCTTCACGTTAAATCATTTTCTAACAAAATCTACAAAAAGCAAAGACTGCTTAATAAACAACCTCTGCTTTTAAATTTTATTTATATAGCAAGCAAGCTCTTTCGTGCGCTTATTTGCTCTTTGTAAAGGCTTCATTGATCTGCTGTGCGGTTTCAATGAGCGCCGTTAAACCACCATTTGCACGATACCAGCTCCAAGAGTCCAAATAAATAATTTGATTTTTTTTGCTTGCTGTTGTGCGGTGAACAAGCTCATTGTTGAGCAATTGTGCTGCGGATTGTCCTTCCCGTCCAATGGCTGCATCGCGATCAATCACCAACAACCAATCAGGATTGGTTTCAAGAATGAATTCAGGAGAAATGAGTTGTCCATGTTTTTGCACGGTAAGTTTATCGGTTGCAGGGGCAATTCCAAAAGCGGAGTGAAAAATATCGAAACGTGATTTTGGTCCGAAAGCACTGATTTTTCCACCAGAGGTCATGAGTATGAGCCCGGTGCCTTTTCCTTGGGTATTTTTACGGACTTCAGCAAAAGCTTCATTGATTTTTGCAATTTCTTTTTCTGCTTCTTGTGTTTTACCAAAAATTTTTCCAAGGATAGACACATTTCGTTTTATATCTTCAAGAGAATTTTCGTTTTCTACGGTTAGATCAATTGTTGGGGCTATTTTGGATAAGTCTTTATATTTTGCTTGAGTTCTGGAGGAAATAATAATCAAATCGGGTTGAAGAGTGGCAATTTTTTCATAATCTGGCTCAAAAACGGTTCCAATTCTTTCATATTTTGCATCGTCAAATTGTTGTAGATAGGAAGGTTTTTTTCCTTCAGGAAGGCCGATAACTGCTTGGATACCAAGGCGATTCATATTATCTAGCGAGGCAAGATCAAACACAACAACCTTTTGCGGAGAAGTGGGAACAGAAGTCGTTCCTGAAACATGATCAATCGTTACATTTGTCTGGGTACTCGTATTTGCAATACTCGTATGAGTCCACAAAATCGTTGCAAAACTAATTGCAACCAGTAAAACAGAAGTCATCCATTTCATATATTTTATCATCGTGATTTTATCCTTTTATCTAATATTACAAAGGTTTGCGCACTTAAAAACTTAACTTTGGTATTTTTATGCACAAAATGAAGCGTAAATAAATAACACTATGTTGTAAAGTTGACTGACATATGTTACAAATCGTTCACTTACCTCATTTTCACTTAATTCTAGTGTTTTTGCAACATTATTTAGAAAGTTTGACATATGATCAATGTATTTAAAAAGCGTACACGTTTGTACGCACTGACAACAAGTGCTTTCTTCTTTTTACAAGGTGTAGATGTTTCTATGGGGAGTAGTTGGTGGTCACTACCTTCAATATCATTGCCAAATCTAAGTGCATTGTCGTCTCTGGTACCATCTTTGGGAAGTTCATCAAAATCTCCTACACCTAAAGCAGCTGAATTACCTGCACCTCCTTTGCCACAAGTCGCTAGCCAAGGGGATGGTAATGGTGCTGGTGTCCCTGGTGGTGT
>NZ_JBHIRE010000017.1:7252-28459 GCF_042196885.1 Bartonella sp. AA86SXKL
TGGCGTTGGCGGTGTCCCTGGTGGTGTTGGCGTTGGCGGTGTCCCTGGTGGTGTTGGCGTTGGCGGTGTCCCTGGTGGTGTTGGCGTTGGCGGTGTCCCTGGTGCTAATACTCCTGCTTCTAGTGCTCGTGCTCCTGGTGCAAGTTCATGTTCTGATGGGAGTTTTAAGACCCTTAACTCTGTGCTCTGTTCTGATGGGAGTTCTCATACACTAAAGAGAAGTACTATTGGTGTGTTGAAATTTGGCGATAATGCTATGCATGCAACAGGACAGGTTACTCAGAAAGACGTGTATAAAGCAGGTGAGAAAGAAGTCTTGTATTTAGTTCGGGGGACAACTGTTGAGTTAGAGAAAGTGTCTATTAGGGGGAAGGCTTCTCCAGAAGGTAATGTTATTTTGAGTTCTAATGAAAATGATGATCCTAATAATTTGAATGGTTATCTTAATACAAAAATGGGGGCGGGGGTATTAGCAACGCTTAATTCAAAAGTTAAGCTAGAAAATTCAAGTATTAAGGAATTTATAGTCGGGGTTGATGCACAAAACGAAGGAAAGATTCATATGAAAGGTGGGCGGATCTATTATACTCAGATAGGAGCTGCTACTGATCTTGCGTCGTTTGTTTTTCTAGATAGAGTGAATTTTTATGCTGTTGGGGTTGGGTTGCACAGTTCTGGTAGATCTGGAATTATGATGCAATCTGGGTCGATTAATCTTGATAAAGGGGGGGTGGGAGTTGTAGCAGGGTATAAAGGGGTTGTAAAATTAGATGAGGTTAATATTAATATTAAAAAGGGGATAAGCGGGCGAAGTAGTGTTGATTCTACAGAAACTCCAAATCTTATTTTCTTTTCAGATGGGGGGGCTATTTCTTTTAATAAAGGAAGAGTTGAGAGTTCTGATGCAGTTGTTTTGTGGGTTACTCGTGGTATTGACGAGTTTTTAGTCGGTCCAATGGATGATCGTGCTTTCGGAGTTGGTGTTTTGGCGAATCGTTTTGTTATTGATACTAATCATAATGATAATGGTGATTCTATTTATACAAAAGATGATATGCTTGAAATGAATGCACTCTATGATGTTTATCACGTTATGGATGATGCTTCTGAAGATGTTCTCTCTACTCTAAACTGGACTGTAGGTAATAGCAATGCTTTGCAATATATGCAAAGTATTACGGGTGATAGGGAGAATAAAAATTATTTTAAGATTAAAGCTGATATTAAAGAATCAACTATTCAAATAACCGGAAAAGATTCTTATGGCATATATTTTAATACGGTATCTTCAGAAGATGAAAAAAAATCAGGTGAAGAAGTATCCGTAAGAAGTTACGATGATAATGAGAGCATGCAAATGGTTCTTTTAAAAAAAGCTACTCTTAGAATTCCAGAAGGTGTAGCTATTTATGGTGGTGATTTAAATGGTGCTGTCATTTTAGGAGAGGGTAGTGTTCTTTCGGGTGATCTATTTTTAAAAGCTGAAGCTCATTCTAATCTATTGGTGCATGCTCATAAATCTTCAATTATAGGTGAAGCTCGTGTTGATGAGAATGCAAATGCTGCACTTTATTTGTCTCATTCAGGATTGTATTTAACAAAAAGTATTCATCATAAACAATTGGAGAGAAATACAAATCGTATAGATTCAAAGCTTTCGTTTGTAGATCTTTCAGATAGTAGTATTGTATTTTTGCCTCCAAGAAGTGAAGATGAAGGTTATCAAACACTGCAAATTGGAAATAGACGAGATGAAAACACTCTAGGTAACGGTTTCCGTGCTCAGGGAGATGCCAGGCTTTATGTTAATGTGAATTTTGTTTCTAATAATTCAGATAATGTTAAGCTTGTGTCTGATAAGCTTTTGATTCATGGTGATGTTTCTGGAACAACGAAGGTGTATGTAAATGATACTTCTGTCATCACCACTTTAAATGACAAATTAGAAAATGGAGCGAAAGTTCAGCGTCAAGGTGTACAAAATCAAGATCAACGGGAGAAAAATAGAAAAAAACCTGCCTCTCTTCAAATTATTCAAGTTTATGGAGAAGCAGAAGAAGATTCTTTTAAACTTGCTAATGAATATGTTACATTGCAGGGATCACCTTATCAATATGTTCTTAGGGCTTCTGGTCCAATGCAATATAGTGCTACTGGTCCAATAAGATATTCCAGTAAACCAAGAAAACCTGAAAATAGACCTGAGATAGTGTGGACTTTCAGCTTAGAAAGTAAATTAGAAAATGGTGAGAGGCGGCAAAGTATAGCTCATGGACCTCGTAATCGTATTAGTCCTAAGACACCTTTTGTGCGACCTGTTGTTTTTGATGTTTCGTCATCTGAAGATGAAGGCACTGTGTCTGGGGTAAATAGTTCTTCAGGATTAGATTCTTCATTAGTACCTGATCAAGTTACTGCTTCTGTTTTGCCAGGGAATCCTGAAACACTTGGGAGATCTGATGTAGAAGAGGCTGATGTATCTGTTGGAAATTCTGTTACAACTTCTGAATCAGCAGGACATACTCCATCTGCTTCACTAAGAGTTTTGACAACTGAGGAGACTGTTGATGGAAGTGAAGATACTTCTCCTAATGGAATAGATAGTCAGAATGAAGTAGAAAATGCTACAGTGACCCACAGTGATATTGATACAGTTGATGTGAATAGTGATATTACAGAGGTTGGATTAATTCCGTCTCAGGCTGTTATATCTTCTGCTCCTCAGTCTTCTTTGTTAGGAAGTTCAGAGACTATAGAACCTACTACTTCTGGAAAAACTGGAAAGCCTAAGGCTTCTTCTTCCTTAGTTAATTCTAGTGCGTCTAAGCAAGAGAAGCCTGCATCTAAGGAGATGGGAGATAAACCTGTAGGGCGTGTTCTACTGTCTGTTGGAGGAGCCAATACACTTAGATCTGAATCGCAAAACCCTGGGGTTGTATATACTGTTACATCAACCAATGGTATAAAGCAGGAAGGTGGTTCTTCTCAATGTAGTGGAGATATGGGGAAAAATGGTGCGGAGAGATTGCAAGTTGCTTATTCTTGTGCCGATGGAAAATTACACACGATAACAGGACAAACACTGAAGGCGCGTGGGGATACTCAGCATTCTATGCATGCAAAGAGTAATACAGTTGTTAAGTTAGAAACTGCCACCATTGTTGGAGCAGAATCTGATAAAGGAAGTAATTTTGGTGTTACTCCATCAAAGTTTGTGAGTGCTGTGCTTGCAGAAGAAAAAGCAGAGATTGTTTTGGATAAAAACTCAACAATTCAATCTTCTGTAATTGGGCTTGAAGCTAAAAGTGGCGGAAAAATTAAGATGATTGGTGGAACAGTAGATGCGCTTTATGTGGGTGCTTTGGCAGGTTCTGGATCATCTGTTAATTTGAAGGATATGAAGATTAACGTAACGGGGAATTTTGCTTCAGCTGGTCTGGTGAGTCAGGCTGGTGAGATAACCATGGACACTGGAAAGATTGCTATTGAAAGAGGAGTGGCAGTAAGGTCGGAATCTGGAGGCAGCGTTAAGTTAGACAAAGTTAGCATTACTGCGAAAAAAGCGCAGAATAAGTTAGATTCAGCAGAGAATTTAGAGCGTGCAGCTTTTCTGGTGAGTGATAATGCTTCTGTTGATTTTAAGAACGGAAATGTTGTTACTGATGCCCATGCTGTGTGGGTTATGAAGAGTGGGGATGCTGTTGAGACGGGTTCTTCTAGGAGAAGGAGATCTTCTGACGTTCGTCCTACTATGAATCACGTAAATATCGAGTTTTCTACTGTTAAAGTGGAAGGTGACGGAGTCTACGGCATATATTTTGATGGGGGAACACAGAAGGAAGCGAGTCAACAAAATCGAAGTAAGGATTTAGCAACTGAGCAAACAAGTGTTGTTAAGCGGAGCGCTGTATCCAAACAGGAGAATGCAACTATAGGCGTAACGGGGGCAATTTCATTGAAAAAAACTGATTTTGAAGTTGCAAATGGTATAGCTATCTATGGTAATAATTCTGGTGGTCGTGTTTCATTAGAAAATAAAACAACCCTTGCTGGTGACTTGTTATTAAAAGCCGAGAATGATTCGAACATATTGGTTTCAGTTGATAATTCTATTGTTACAGGCAGTGTTCTCGTTGATAAAAATTCTTATGCAAAATTAGACTTGGCTAATAATTCACAGTGGATTCTAAAAAGAAGTGCACAGAGGAATTTGGGGACTCTAGATTCAGGATGTGTGGATTCATGCATTTCTTCTGTAAGTCTTGTAAATAGTGCTATTGATTTTGCACCTTCAGAATCTGAAGGAAAATATCAGACTCTCCATATTGGAAATGGGAAAGGAACTATTTATGCGGCACAGGGTAATACTGTAATTCATCTCAATGCACGTTTAAATCCTCGTGATCCGAGTGATCAGCAAGTCACTGATCGGCTTGTCATTCATGGTGATGTTTCTGGAAAAACAAAAATACATGTACGAGGTGATGCGGGCAATGTAGGAGATGGTAAAGCGAATGCCAAGATTGCTCATACTGTTTCAATTATTCAGGTCTATGGTCAAGCGAAGAAAGACTCTTTCCAACTCGATGGCAATTATGTTGCACTGAGAAACTCACCTTACAAATACACCCTTCGTGCTTATGCTCCAGAAGCGACTTCGAAACAGGAGCATGTTCAGCAGAAATTTGTTAAGGATGGTGGAGAATTTTGGAATTTCCGTTTAGAAAATCAGTATGTTAAGTCTGTTGGATCTGCTGCCCTTCCTGAACAATTTGTAAGGTCTGTTGTTCCACAGGTTCCAACTTATCTCAGCTTGCCTAATAGCGTATTCCACGCTGGTTTGATGGATATTAGCAATCAAAATAAGCAATTGGAGACGTTGCGGATGACTTCTACAGGAATGGTAGAGGTTCGTGAAAATCCTGCTTTATACTTGCGCGGCTATGGTGGAAGTTACCGTTATGCTTCAGATCTGTCCGCACTTGAATATGGTTATGACGGCGATCTTAGTTATAATGGTGTAGAGGCAGGTGTTTTGCTGCAAACTATTGAAAATGCTGATAGTGCTATATCCTTTGGCGTTATGGGAACTTATGGAAAACTTTCTCTGCAGCCTGTGAATGTTGAGTACAGTCAGAAGAGTGCATTTGATAAATGGACTGCTACGGTATATGGTAGCATGCAGCATAATGTTGGCTTCTATGTCGACGGTCTTTTATCCTATGGTCTGTTCAAAGGTGATGTTCTCACCCTTGCACGGGGTAAAACAGCAACATTAAAAGGTAATCCTTTGAGTGTTTCTTTAGCTGGTGGTCAGACAATTGCGACAGGATATAAGGGTTTTGTCTTTGATCCGCAGGTTCAGGTTGTGTATCAACATCTCCAGTTTAATAAAGCTCGTGATATTGACAATTTTGATATTGAAATGGGTAACCTTAATCAGTGGGTAGCACGTGTTGGTGGACGCTTAACCAAGATTCCTACAGGTTCTGAAGGCGTGAATGCTATTGCTTTCTATGGTAAGCTTTATCTTGCTCATGGTTTTGAAGGAAAACAGTCTGTGCATTTCAATGATGCTTTCAAGTTAGGAGCTTTTGGTTCTTCTCTAGAGGCTGGATTAGGTTTTAATGCCAAATTGTTGCCACAGTTCTCTCTGCATGCTGATATTCTCTATCAACATAAGCTTAATAAGGCTGGTTTTTCGGGAACAAGTTTTTCCGGAGGAGTACGTTATCAGTTTTAATATAAGGTACACTATGTACCTTTTTAGAAAAGGCAGCACATTGTGCTGCCTTTTTTCTTTATAACAACTTGTGTTATTCTTAAAAAATCTCGTCTTCTTTATTAAGCAAAAAAGACATAGTTTGTTTTATGCATGAGAGCACTTTTCTCCACTAAAGCGAATTTTCTTAAAATTTATGCTGCTACTGATGCGATTAGAGTGCCTCGCTTTTATCGGCTTTTTAAGCGTTCAGCAGACCGGTATGCGTTACGTTATCCTTTTTAGTACTGTATTGATATTATCTAATATAATATTTGATGTTTTCTAAAGCTCGTTTTTGAGAGTTTGTTTTCTACTGATTTAAGTCATTGTTTCATTCATCTCCTTGTGGATTAATTTTTAAAGATCACAAGGTTTGATTGTGTTTTTAATTAATTGCACGCACTGGTTTTATTTTTTCTTTACACGAAATACAGAATGCATTATACACTCATAAAGTGTGTTTTTGTAATTGTTCTCTTATAGGTGGTTTTGGCGTAGAGCTTTTGCCAAATTTATTGGGATAATTCATTACACAGTTCAGATGAGCATGAGGCATGTTCTTTTGTTACACTTTTCGTATTTTTGAGGTGTGCAATGGGGTGTTTTGTAAGTGCTTTTGTTTTTAATGAGAGGGGAAGGAAAGTTTCGAGGGAACTATGATTAAAGTTTTTAGAAATCATGTATGTTTATGTGCTTGTACAACAGCTATCCTCTCTTTGCTTCAAAATGGAAGAGAAGTGTATGCGGCTGCAGAGGGGAAGGATAGTAAACCTTATGTTATAAAGGTTATCCCAGTTGTCTCTGCTAATTCTTCTCCTCATCTTAGCGGGAGTAATAAGCATAAGCTTCCTGGAGAGAGTGGGGATAATTATTACCCTTCTAATATGATTAATGTTGGCAATAACGATGAGGGTATTCGTGGAGGAAATGATTATCGTCAGCTTAGTGGAGTGGAGGGATGGAATGGACATAAGGATAATGTAAATAACTCTGTTAAAGATGCAGACTCTGATGGAAGAGGAGTGAATCCTGGGTTTTATTACCATAGTGGGTTGTATTATGTATGTGATAATTGTGGGATAGATCCTAAAATTGATAATAAATCTTATACAATTACGAAAGAGAACTTTTCCAACTATCCTGTTGATCCTACTGCTATAACGGTGAAACGGATAGGGACCAGAGTTTATGGAGAGAATGTAACTGTTAGCAGTGAAGTTTCTGATAAATCTTTTTTGCGTGGTGTGGCTGTATCAGATGATGGAAAGATTGTTTTGAAAAAACCGACGCTTCAAAATACAAAGTTAGCTCTTTTCGCTCATAATGGGATAATTGAGATAAAGCAGGGGATTATAGAGGACAGTGATAGGGCTGTTGAAGCCGTGGGGAATTCATTGGTTATTTTAAAGGATACAAAAGTTAATACGCGTGATGGGAAGGTAAGTCTTTCCAGTTATAGCGGTGCAGATATCTGGGTGGAAGGTGGGGAGGTTAACTATACCAACAGTCATGGGATTTCTGCGATGTTGGGAGGCACGGTGATTCTCGATGGTGTTACTCTTACTGGAAAGGGACACAAAGACAAAAATGATGCAGCTTTTTTAATGGATGAAGGGGGACGTGTTGAGTTTACAGGGGGGACTATTAAGGTTGAGGATGCACATGGTATATTATTAGAAAATCCCGTCAAGTCTTTTAGTGTTGTACCAGAACGTTCTGACTCAAAAGATGAAACTGAAGATTTATCGAATAACTTTTATGTGACCGAGGCTAATTTTAAGTCTTCTTCTGTTACAGTAAAGGGTGAGGGATCTTATGGTATCTATTTTCAGGGAGAGAAGCCATGGAGCGAAGATGGGGATAAAAAAGAGGAGATTTCATTAGAGGAAGAAAAAGCTCCACCACGATTGGAAGTTGTTAATTTGGATACAACAGAGTTTTCTGTTTTAGACGATACGGCTCTTTATGGTAAAAACGTTATTTCTGGTGCGGTGAGTTTGATGAAAAGTACTCTTCGTTCAGGGGATTTTTTATTAAGAGCTGAGAAAGGGGCTTCTATAACGGTTTTGGCTGATGGTTCTACCCTTGAAGGTCGTACTCACGTTGATAAAAATTCTAATGCTGAGCTTTATTTAGGAGGTCATTCTACATGGATTTTACCACAACAGGTGCAAAAAGATCAACATGAGCCTGCAAATATCTCTTCTATTTCACTCGTTAGTCTTATGGGTGATAGCTCTATTAATTTTAAAAGACATGAATCTTCTTCTGCTGATGATTATCAAAATCTTCGTATTGGAAAGGGAAAGGGTGAGGTTTATAGAGCACGGGAAGGTGCCTCTATTTCCCTTAATACATACCTGAATAGTGGTGGTGCTCTTAATCATCAAAAGACTGATCGTGTTTTAATTCATGGTGATGTTTCGGGAAAAACAAAGCTCCAAGTGCATGGAGTTGCAGGAAGTCCAGGAGGATATACCGGAAAGGGGGGGAATGCTGAAGGTATTTCAATCATTCAGGTTTCTGGACAAGCAGAGCAAGATTCTTTTCAGTTGGAAGGTGGTTATATAGCACTAGATAAATTACCTTATCAGTATAAGCTTTATAGTTATGGTCCAGGATCTGAGTTTGGAAAAGCAAGCATGGATCAGAGATTAGTTGAAGGGAGCGGAGATTTTTGGGATTTCCGCCTTGAAAGTAGGTCTATAGATTCTGATGTTCAACCTAAACCAGATCCTGCTCCTAAGCCAATTCCGGGACCAGAACCTTCTCCAGAACCAGCTCCGGAGCCCCATCCTCGTCCTAAGCCGGGCGTTAAGGCTGTTGTTCCGCAGGTTCCGACTTATCTCCTTTTGCCTAATGCTTTACGTCATATTGGTTTGATGAATGTTAACAATCAAAATAAGCGGTTAGAAGCTTTGCGAATTACTTCTGGGGGCTTATTAGAAAGTCGTGAAAACCCTCTCTTTTTTGTGAGCGGTTATGGCGGCAATCATCGTTATACTTCAAATCTTTCCGCGCTTGAATATGGTTATGGCGGCGAGTTTAATTATAATGCCATAGAGGCAGGCGTTTTGCTGAAAGCAATCGAAAATATGTATGGTTCCACTTCTTTTGGAATTATCGGGGCTTACGAGAGATTTTCTTTGCAACCTTTGAATGTTGAGCAGAGTCAAAAAAGTACATTTGATAAATGGTCAGTTACGGCATATGGTGGTATGCAGCATGATGCAGGTTTTTACGTTGATGGTCTTGTGTCTTACGGCTTGTTTAAAGGTGATGTTCTAACAACTGCACGGGGCAAGACGGCAACATTAAAGGGTTTCCCTTTAAGTGCTTCATTAACTGCTGGTAAAACGTTTATGGTGGGGGAGGACGGTTTTGTTTTTGATCCGCAAGTTCAGGTTGTTTATCAATATCTTCAATTTAATAAGGTGCGTGATGTGGACGGCTTTGATATTGATTTAGGAAAACTTCATCAGTGGGTAGGGCGTGTTGGAGGACGTTTAACAAAGAGGCTGGTTGCTACTGATGAGGCTCAGGTTGTTTCTTTCTATGGCAAGCTTCATCTTGCTCATGGTTTTGAAGGAAAACAATTTGTGCATTTTAAAGATGCTTTTCAGCTAGGTGCTTTTGGTTCTTCATTAGAAACTGGATTAGGTTTTAATGCCCAATTATCTCAAAATTTTGCGCTTTACGGCGATTTGGTTTATCAGCACAAACTAACGAAAGCTGGTTTTTCTGGAACGAGTTTTTCAGGTGGATTGCGTTATCATTTCTAGTATTATTTCTGTTTTTGATTAATCTTTCAAAAAGCTACAAGTTATACTTGTGGCTTTTTCTCATTATCTATTCATTTTGTGTTATAGCATTTTTACGAGAGTGTGACTTTGCATATCTTTAATATGCTTTTAGGTTGGACTTATTTCGTTTTTTTGAAAAGTCTGAAGGCTTGTACGTTATCGTTTCAAAACGCGTATTTCAGAGTGATTATTATAATATTTTGATTTATAAAGATATTTTTAATTTAGGGTGCTGAAATATTTTCAATGCTCTTATGATGAATCCATAAAAAGCACTCCTGTTCATATTATATGTAAAATTAGCAAGTGGATAATCGTTTAAGAAAGGAGTCAATATAATTTTGGGAATTATATTAAGAGGAGAGGATTTACAATATTAGAAATTGGCAAAGACAAAGATGCTACTCAGGCACAATGAGGGCTGTATCCGATAAACTTGATATTATATCTGCTGTCGTTATGAAATGGGGATGGAAATATGAGATATATCTGAGAAAATTGGTGAATGAGAAACATAATGACGTATTGTTTTTTGAAAGTGTGTTTTCTTTAAATGCATAAATAAAAAGATGAAGTCATGTGTCATCTTCACTTTTTAAAATATGGCTCTGAATGTTTTTGAATATTGTAAAGTTGAATTAAAAGGAAAAGGTAAAATCGGAACTGATTTTTACACGTTCCTACTTTTTATTAGACTGTCTTACCATGAAGATTGCCTAAAAGGCATATGTGAACTCTTGTTTCTCAATTTTGGCATATGTTTTGTCTGCTTACAGAGTGTACACTGTTTCAATATAATATTATCGTAAGGATGTTGATTATATCCGTTCTGGCGGTGATTAGACGGCAGTTAAAGTAGGTGTTCTTAATGCATGTCAACTGACTAAGGGTGTTTTTGACTAACAACGTTAAAGGTGATTTTTCTGTCGTTCTTCAGTTGTATTTTTGCAAATTCTTTATAAAAGCGACAGATTTAGATTGTATTTTCGAGTAATTTTTTAATTCCATATTTACATAAAACACAAAAAATAGTAATAAGCTCAAAATATTAAAACCTAAACGTATTAAATATTTTTCTTTTGGTTAAGTTTTTTGATACGTTATGTATAGATCTTAGTAAGAAGAGGGGGATTATGGTGGAATTATGGTCAATCTATTTAAAAATCGCTTCTCCTTATGTACTTTTACAACGGCACTTCTTTTTTTGACACACAATGTTGGTGTTTTTGCACGCAATGCTGAATCTCAGGTTATCTCTGGAAAAAAGCAGTCTTCATGTGATCAGAATGCAGCATTTTATCAGTGTTCTGATGGTGAAGAGCACGAAATTAATAATAAAGTTTATTCGCTAATGGATAAAAATGTTAATGGTGTTCATGGAGCCATGGAGGCGTCTAAGGAAGGTACAATTATTCGTGGCAAGAATATAACTGTTAAGGGTATTTTGGATGAAAAGAATAACTCGGAAAACAATTTTTGGAAATATGGAGTAAAGGTATCAGAAAAGGCGACCGTCGTTCTGAGCGATTCCACGTTGAGTGGGGTTTTAGTGGGGGTGGAAGCTCAAGGTGGATTCATCGTAATGTCTGGTGGATCGATTGATGCAATCAAAACGGGGGCTTTTGCAGAAGGAAAATCTCGAAGTGGTGTTGATTTAACGAATACGCAAATTAGCCTAGGGAGTGTTGGGGTTAAAGCAGGAGAAAAAGGATATTTTATTTTAGAGGGTGTTTCTATTACCGGCAAGGGTAGTGCCGGCAAGGATGATCAAGGGCTGGATGCAGGTCGTCAGGCAGCTTTTCATATATCTGAAGATGGTTATGTTCAGTTTATGAAAGGGTCTGTTGATGTTACTGATGCTCATGGGCTTTTATTGCAGGGAGATAAAGGTTCTCAGATTAATATTGGAGATTCCAATATTACAGTGAAAGGTAATGCATTTTATGGTATGCATTTTGAAGGTAAGGCAGCATCAGAAGGTTCGTCAGAGGGAAAATCATTGCGCGTTGATTTGAAAAAGACGCGTTTTGTCGTTCCAGATAGTATAGCTGTTTATAGCAGTCAATCTGGAAAGTCTAAAATATTTTTAAAGGAAACAAAGCTTTTTGGAGATTTATTGCTGAAGGCTGATCGTAACTCTTCTATAGAGGTTGTTGCTGATGTTTCTGCACTTGTCGGTCAAACTCAGGTTGATAACAGTTCTAAAGTCGACCTTATCTTGAGAAATAATTCACAGTGGGCTTTATTGCAACCAAGACAGAAAAAATTACAAGATCCTAATTATAGAGGTGTTTCATTTATTTCATCGGTACATCTTTCTAATAGTTCCATTACTTTTGAAAAACCAAAGTCTAGTACTGATCATGCATATCAAACGCTTTATATTGGAAAAGGAACAGGTATTGTTTATCAGGCTTTTGGTGATGCTTGGATTCATTTGAATGCACGTTTAGATCCTAGTGATACAAGTGATCATCAAGTAACGGATCGTCTTCTCATTCATGGTGATGTTAAGGGAAGAACTATAGTCCATATACAAGGGGTTGCGGGAGGTTTAGAAGAAAAAAACGAAAAAGCGCATAGTGTTTCAATTATTCAAGTTTATGGAGATGCATCGCCTGACTCTTTTCAACTGAATGGGCAGTATGTTGCATTAGAGGGGGCGCCTTATAAATATGTTCTTCGTTCTTATGGACCCAAAGCTACTGGAGGGGAGGAGCATGTTAAACAGAGATTTGCTTTGAATGGAGGAGCATTTTGGAATTTTCGTTTAGAAAATGAATATGTTCAGACACCTGCTGTTTCTAAAAGCACTCCTATGGTTTCTAAACGTACACCTCCTGCACGTGCTTCTTTTGAGGATATTGTTCCAGCATCTTCTGAGGAGGTTGTTCCAGCATCTTCTGAGGAGGTTGTTCCAGCGCCTTCTGAGGAGGTTGTTCCAGTGTCTTTTGCAGATAGTCTTTCTAAAATTGAAAATGTTTCTCCGTCTCGACGAGGTGTAAGATCTGTTGTTCCTCAGGTACCAACTTATCTCCTTTTGCCGAATAGTTTGTTCCACGCTGGTTTGATAGATATTAGCAATCAAAACAAGCAGCTGGAGACAGTACGGACTAATCCTAGTGGAATGTTGGAAATTCGTGAAAATCCTGCTTCATTTTTGCGTGGCTATGGTGGAAGTTATCGTTATGTTTCAGATTTATCTGCGCTTGAATATGGTTATGGGGGGGATCTAGGGTACTATGCGCTAGAGACAGGTGTTTTGCTACAAAAAATTGAAAATGTTGACAGTGCTATATCCTTTGGGGTTATGGGGGCTTATGGAAAGCTTTCTCTACAACCTCGAGATGTTGCACAAAGCCAAAAAAGTACATTTGATAAATGGACTGCTACAGTTTATGGCAGTATGCAGCATGATGTAGGATTCTATGTTGATGGTTTGTTATCTTATGGTCTGTTTAAGGGAGATGTTCTGACAACTGCGCGGGGTAAAACGGCAACATTGAAGGGTAACCATTTAAGTGTTTCCTTGATGAGTGGTCAGAAAATTGCCACAGGATATGAAGGTGTTGTTTTGGATCCACAGGTTCAGGTTGTTTATCAGCATCTTCAATTTAATGCGGCTCGTGATATTGATAATTTTAATATTGAGATGGATAAATTTGATCAATTGATGGTGCGTATGGGTGGTCGCTTGATAAAGACTCTTACTGCGTCTGAAAAAGATCGTGATGTTTCTTTTTATGGAAAGATTCATTTTGCCCATGATTTTGGAAAAGAAAGGTCTGTGCGCTTTAAAGATTCTTTCCAGTTAGGGGCTTTTGGTTCTTCTCTAGAGGCTGGATTAGGTCTTAATGCTCGCTTGTCTCAAAAATTTGCGCTTCATGGTGATTTGGTTTATCAGCATAAGTTGAGTAAAGGTGGTTTTTCTGGAATCAGTTTTTCTGGTGGATTGCGCTATCGTTTTTAGGATGATCATCTTGAGGTAAGTTGTTTAAAAAACCACAAGCCATGCTTGTGGTTTTTTATTATTTGTTTGCAACTTTTTAAATAAGTTTTTTAAAAAAATGTTTTTTTTGCATGAGCAAGTTTTTTTCTTTTTAGAAACGAGATAAGGCTTTCTGGTTTGCAGTTTTTGCTTCTTATGCTGTTTTTCTTCTTTGAGTTTATTTTTATTAAATTCTCTTGAAATCACTGCTTTGGGGTGGAATTTTTATTTCTATCTATATTTTTACGCGTTTTTATAAATAATACAATTTTAAATTGTGATATTTTGGGATTCTTGCTTTACATAAAATATAGGGTGGATATATAAAATACAAAACGTATTTTAAATTATCACGCGTAACCAAAGTTATTAAACAGAACGCGTGTTTTTTGTTTTTAGAGAAGGGGAAGAAAGTTTGTAGAAAATTATGTTTAAAAATCATCTCTCTTTATGTCATTTTACAACGGTTATTTTTTTCTTTGTATACAATACTGATGCAGGTGAGATTTCTTCTGAGAAGAAGCAATATTCATGTAACGAAAGCGCCTCATTTTATCGCTGTAATGATGGTAAAACGCATGAAATTGCCAAGAAAACTTATCAACTTACGGGTGAAAGTTCTGATGCTGCCATAGAGGCATCAGGGAAAAATACAGTCATTGAGGGAGAGGCTATAATCATTAACGGTGTTTCGAATGCAAATGGCCATTCAGAAACAAACGCTTGGACAACAGCTGTAAAGTCCTCAAATGGGGGAGGCATTGCTCTATTTGATTCCATGTTAAATGATGTGTCGATAGGGGCCGATATTAATGATGAGGGAGCTTTTGAGATGCAGAATGGGGTGATTAAAGCAACCAGAATGGGGATCAGTGTTGGGGGTAAAGGGTCGTTTGTTTCTTTGACCAAGACAGAGATTAAGACATCTTCTGATGCGATAGGTCTTTTGAGTCATAATGGTGCAAAAATTTATATGAAAGGAGGAAAAATTGATTTTGCTGATGATATTGGTGTTCAAACAGGAGGCGATGGAGAAATTAATTTAGAGGGCGTTTCTATTACTGGGAGGGGGAAACAGGGAACAAATACAGATAATCATCGTGAAGGTTCTGCTTTTAGTATGCTTCAGGGGAAAGGCTCTCTTAATTTCCAGAAGGGAAACGTTAATGTCGACAATGTTCATGGCATTGTAGTGCAGGGGAATAACCATAATGCTGCTCATATAAAATATTCCAATGTTTTTGTGAGAGGGAATGGATTTAATGGCATGCACTTTTTTTGGGAAGCTGTCTTAAATGATAAAAAAACAATTATACCTGGAAAAGGGACTGTCCATTTGACAAAGACAACTTTTATGGCTCCAGAAAGTACGGCTATTTATAGCCGCGAATTCGAAAGTTCTGTTAAACTCTTACAAAATTCAAAAATTTCTGGAGATTCACTCCTGAAAGCTGTTGAGCGTTCTAATGTAAAGATTGAGGCTGATGCTTCTACCCTTGTAGGAGGCGCACATGTTGATGAAAGTTCTACAGCTAAGATAGATTTAAAAAATGGTTCAAAGTGGATTTTATCGCGACCAAAATATGACAAATTGCAAAATTCTGATGCTTCTGGTTCTAATTTAGGGGACTATTCCTTCATTTCATCGGTCAATCTTACGGATAGTTCTCTTGTTTTTGAAGAATTAAAATCTAAAACAACAGATGGTTATCAGACACTTCTCATCGGAAAAGGATCTGGGACTGTCTATAAAGCGCATGGTGATGTGAATCTTTATCTTAATGCATATTTGGATCAAGGGGGAGAGCTTGAAAAGCAAAAAACTGACCGGCTTTTAATCAATGGTGATCTTGAAGGAAAAACGACAGTCCATGTGTATAGTGTTCCTGGAAGCTCAGGGGCATTGACGGGAGAGGGCGGTAATAATCAGGGGATTTCCATTATTCAGGTTTATGGAAAAGCCATGGAAGATTCTTTTCAGTTAAATGGGGGGTATGTCACACTTGAAGCCTCTCCCTATCTGTATCATCTTAAGAGTTATGGTCCAAGCTCTTCTTTAGGGGCGGCAGATTCCAATCAAAGAGTGCTTAAAAATTCTGGAACATTTTGGGATTTCCGCCTTGAAAGTAAATTTGTTGATTCCACTAAAGTTTTTCCTGTTCTTGATTTGGTTGTCCCCCCTTCTTCTGATGATATTCCTTCTTTTCCTAAAATTCATCCTAATATTACTGGAGGTGAGGATGGTTCTATTGATTCTAACTCTCAGCAAAAACCTCAGGAGCCAAGTCTTTCTTCTCCTGTAGATTCTCCTGGTAGGGATTCCCATCTTGCGACCACACCTAATGTATCTGATGTTTTTGTGCTTGAGATCCCCAATCCTCTTTCCTCTCTTGCACCTGTTGTTCCCGCTATTGCTGAATCTAATCCAGTTGCTCCACCTGCATCTGGTTCACTT
The DNA here is from genome assembly GCF_042196885.1 of Bartonella sp. AA86SXKL. Taxonomy (NCBI): domain Bacteria; kingdom Pseudomonadati; phylum Pseudomonadota; class Alphaproteobacteria; order Hyphomicrobiales; family Bartonellaceae; genus Bartonella; species Bartonella sp. AA86SXKL. The sequence goes on from NZ_JBHIRE010000017.1 coordinate 23,263, forward strand.
GTTCCGCCATCTGTTTCACCCACCCCTTCTGTTGTTGCCCCAGTTGCATCTGGTTCACCTGTTCCGCCGCATGTTTCACCCACTCCTTCTGTTGTTGCCCCAGTTGCGTCTGGTTCACCTGTTTCGCCGTCTGTTTCACCCACTCCTTCTGTTGTTTCCTCAGTTGCATCTATTTCACCTGTTCCGTCATCTGTTTCACCCACTCCTTCTGTTGTTTCCCCAGTTGCATCTGGTTCACCTGTTCTGTCATCTGTTTCACCCACTCCTTTTGTTGTTACTCCACCTGCGTCTGGTTCTTCTGTTTCGGCATCTGTTTTTGAGCTTTCTTCTCATTTTGAGCCAAATGTGAGAGTCGTTGTTCCACAGGTTTTGACTTATATTCTTGTGCCAAATACCTTATTTTATGCTGGATTGATGGATATCAGTAATCAAAGCAAGCAGTTGCAAGCGCTGCGAACTGTTTCTGGTCGGTTGTTGAAAAATGATGAAAATCCCGCTTTGTTTTTGCGCGGTTACGGTGGACATCATCATTATACTTCAAATTTGTCTGCATTTAAATATGGTGATTATGGCGGTGAGCTTGATTATAATGCACTAGAGGCAGGTATTTTACTCAAGAAAATCGAAAGTGCATACAGTACGACATCTTTTGGGATTATGGGAAATTATGGCAAACTTTCGTTGCAGCCTCGAAAGGTTAAACAAAGTCAAGAAAGTATATTTGATAAATGGACAATCACAGCATATGGAAGCATGCAGCATGATACGGGTCTCTATATGGATGGTCTCTTCTCTTATGGTTTGTTTAATGGAAATGTTCTCACACTTGAGCGAGGTAAAACGGCTGCATTGAGAGGGAAGCCCCTAAGTGTTTCTTTAACTGCTGGTAAAACGTTTATGATAGGCAGCCGATATTTTATTTTTGAACCACAGGTTCAGTTTGTTTATCAAAATCTCCAGTTTCAGAAGACTCGTGATATTAATAATTTTAATATTGATATGCGAAGCCCAGATCATTGGGGGATGCGTATTGGTGGGTATTTAACGAAGACACTTACATTTACTAAAGATAAAGATGCACATGTTCTTTCATTCTATGGTAAGCTTCATTTCATTCGTAGTTTTGATGATAAACAATTTGTATATTTTAAAGATGCCTTCCAGCTTGGTTCCTTTGGGACTTCTTTAGAAGCTGGATTTGGTGTTTTTTCGCAATTATCTCCCAAAATTATTTTTCATAGCGATCTGATTTATCAGCATAAATTTACGAGTGACGGCTTTTCCGGAACGCATTTTTCTGGTGGATTAAGGTATCATTTTTAATTGTATTTTTCTTTAATACATCCTTTGTGAAAGACATAAGCACAAAACATGGTTTTGTTGTGTCGTTTTTCTGATTTTTGACTTTACATATAATACAAAACAAATTATATGTAACGGCACATAATAAGAATAATACGTAGATGAACCAGGTGTGTCTTTTCAGTTTTTTATGAAGATAAAATAAAGGAAGTTTAGACTAAATTATGATTAAAGTACTAAAACGCTATGTGTGTGTGTTCTCTTACGACCTCTATTTCTTTCTTCGTGCACAATATAGATGTGAGTGTAGAAGATTATAACCCCTCGTGTAATTCTCTTTTTAAGTCGTATGCGTGTGATACAGTTGATGCTTCTCGTACTTTTGGAAGTCGTAATAAGTTATATATGAGTGGATTGGATAGGAGGGCTACAGGTGTTATTTTTACAATACGAACTCATAACATAGTTATTAAGCCGCAAAAAAGTAAAGGGGAAAAAGGCTTTCAGGAACTGATGGAATTTTAGAATTAAAGAGATCTGAGAAGATTACATCAGCAGTGGTTGTGTCAAAAGATAATAAAGCTTCTTTTAAAAAGAGTTCTATTACAGGAAATGGCGAAAAGAAAAGTGGTAGAAATGCTACGTTATCTCAATCTGTGTTTGGTGTGAAGCAGGGTGGTTCTTTCCTTTGATGAAGGTAAGATTCAGGTTTCTAATGTTCATGGTATAGAGGCAAGTGTCTTGCTCAATGCGATTGAGGATACACATCACACTTTGAGCTTTGGAATAAGGGAGAATATGGAAAAAAATTCTCTACAACCTCAAGATGTTAAAGAAAGCAAAAAAGTACATTTGATAAATAGTCTATTACAGTATATGGCAGCATGCAGCATGATACAGGCTTTTATATAGATGTCCTTTTTTCCTATGGTTTATTTAAAGGGGATGTTCTGACGCAAGCGAGAGGCAAGACAGCAACATTGAAGGAAACGCCTTTGAGTGCTTCATTGATTGCGGGCAAGTCATTTATGACAAGGGCATAAAGGGGTTATTTTTGATCCGCAGGTTTAGGTTATTTATCAAAATGTGCGGTTTGATAAGGCGTCTGATATTGATGGTTTTGATATTGAGATGGGAAAACTTGATTTGTGGGTGATGCGTGTTGGTGGTCTTTAAGAAAGATGCTTGCTGCTTTTGAAGAGGCTCTTGTTGTTTCTTTCAATTGCGAGCTTTAGCTTGCCATTAGTTTTAGAGGAAAACAACGTGTGCGGTTTGGAGATGAATTCCAATAAGGGCTTTTGGCTCTTCTCTAGAAACTGGAATGAGATTGAAGGCTCAGTTGTCTTCAAACTTTGCTTTGCATGGAGATGTAACTTATCAGCATTGCCTTAGAAAAGGTGGTTTTTCAGGGATTATTTTTTCAGGCGGTTTATACTATCGTTTTTAGGTGCCTATGAAATATAGAGTAATTTTTACATAAGTTATAGAGTGTTTTATGAAGTATAAAGTGATTATTTAAGTTTTATAATTGCTATTGTTAGTGTGTTTAACTTAATGTTATGGGGAATGTTTTTTATTTTTAACTAACAGGGGAGAAAGGCAAATTGGGAATAAAGTTATGGTTAATGTATTAAGCGGGTATAGATTTTTATTTATTACAACGGCTATTGTTTCTTTTTTGCCAATCGTGAGTGTTAATGCGAATCCTAATAATTTAGGAACTTCCTGTAATGTATCAGGGAGTTTTTTTACATATAGCGATAGTAAAAAACATACGATAAGTAATAAAAATTATACTCCTTCTGTCTCTTCTCTAGATGATTTTATTGCTGTCTTCTCTATAGAAAAAGAGGGAACTGTTTTAAATTTATTAGAGACAAATATTATCTCGCATAGGCCAAAGCAGTCATTTTTATATAGTGCATCTGTAAAAGATGATGGCAAGCTTGTTCTAACCAATTCAAATATTAAGGATATGTCCGGTTTTCGTGTTCAGAACGGGCAAGTTGTGATGAATAGAGGGAAGATTGAAGGTAGTTTGCAAGCTGTATGTGCAGAAGGAAAAAAAACCGATATTGCTTTAGTGAGCGTAAATATTGATATTGTATCAGATAATTTGAATGCAAAAGGGATTGGATTTGTTAGTAGTTCTGATGCATTCATTAGGATGTCAGGCAGTACTATTACTTTTAATGAGATTGGTGCGTTTTCAACACAATTTGGGGGAAAATATCTTATTGATACAACCAATATTCAGGGAAAAGGTAAGAAACACACGATTGTAGTTGATAATGAAAGTATTGATGAATTTCCAAGAGCTTTTGACATATCACAGGGTGGTAATGTTCAATTACGTGGTGATTTTATTCAGCTCACTGATATGCATGGCTTCTTGATTACGAATTTTGCAGGTTATGCAGATGCTGAAGGTAAATTGGTTCAAGAATACGCTTCATCAAATGAGTTTAAAAAGACAAATATTAAGATTGAAGGTACAGAAATTTCTGTTCAGGGTGAGGGAGTATACGGTCTGTATTTTTATGGATTAGGCCCAGATGTATGGGGTGATATGTTTAAGGTAGGGAGTGAAAAACTTTCAAAAGTAGAAAAAATTGTTTGGGGTGAAGCATCTTTGCATTTGTCACAGACAACTTTTTCAGTTCCCGATGGTATTGCCATTTATAGTACGGGAGATGATATTTATGGAGCTGAAGCTACCATTGAATTAACAGAAAGGACAAAGATCTCTGGTGATTTATTGTTAAAGGCTCAAAATAATTCTTCTCTATTGGTGAAAGCAAAGGATTCTATCCTTACAGGGGGTATTCGTGTTGAGGATGCATCAACTGTTCACTTAGAATTAACAAATGGCTCTGCATGGTATCTCACCAAAAGAAAACATACAGATTTACTGGAATCTCTTCCTGTAGATTCATTACTTTCGTCTATAAGCATTTCTGATAGCACAATTTTTTTTGATAAATTTATATCTCAAGATTATCAAACGCTATATATTGGAAAAGTATATATTGAGAAAGGAAGTAATCTAAATGACATAAATCCAATAGAGGGGATACAATATGATAAAGAAGCCTATAATGCAAAGGGAAATGTGCAGATTAAGATGAGTGCGTTTGTGAATAATGACGGCTCGTTTAATCCTCAAAAAACTGATCGTATTTTGATCTACGGGAATGTTTTGGGAAGTACACTGCTCATGATGGAGAAATTTTCCAAAACCTTAGAAGGAGAAGCTGGCAATAAAGGAAGTCAAAGTATTTCACTTGTTCAAGTTGCTGGGACAGCAGAGGAAAGTTCTTTTAAGTTAGCCAATAGTTATACTACGGTGAATGGATTTCCTTATCAATATAAACTTCGTGTCTATGGTCCAAGTTCTTCTTCTGGAAATGCAGATCCAAAGAATAGATTGGTTGTTGGAGAAGGGGATTTTTGGGATTTTCGTCTCGAAAGTGTTTACATTGGTCCTGAATTAGATTCTTCTGAAACTGCTTCTAAGCCAACATCTACAGTTTTACCTCCTCAATCTGAAGAAGAGACGGTTCCTTCTAAACGACCAACAGAGACTATTTCACCTGAACAACCCCCTTCTGTTGAGCCTCCACTTATACCATCTACACCTTCTTTGCCTGAAGGATCTGAACCGTCTGAAACATTTATCCCTACGGATTCGACGCTGACTCCTTCTGCACCAGTTCCGTCTGAGCCTCCCTCTGTACCAACAGTTCCGGAGGCTCCTTCTGCTGTGCAACCTATGCCTGCACCGTTTGTTCCAGTTGAAGATTCTACTAATGATGTTCTGCCATCTGAGCCCTCTGCTCCGGAGGACACTTCATCTCTGGATACTGTTTCTCCTCCTTCTGCCCCTGTTGAACCA
>NZ_JBHIRE010000018.1:0-27350 GCF_042196885.1 Bartonella sp. AA86SXKL
TCTTCCCATGATCAACGTGACCAATCGTACCAATATTAACATGCGGTTTTGTTCGTTCAAACTTGCTCTTCGCCATTTGAGCTCTCCATTTTCCGTCCAAGCCAAGGACTAAGTTAAAAATTAATTACCAACCTGAAATTACGCGTATTTCTTTTGAATCTCCAAAGCAACAGCTGAAGGCACAGGCTCGTAATGATCAAACTGCATTGTATACTGCGCACGCCCCTGACTCATAGAGCGAAGAGTATTCACATAACCAAACATATTTGCCAAAGGAACCATTGCATTCACAACCGTTGCAATGCCGCGCGCTTCAGTTCCTGAAATCTGTCCCCGACGAGAATTGAGATCACCAATAACATCACCAACATAATCATCTGGTGTAACAACTTCCACCTTCATGATCGGTTCAAGAAGCTGTGCACCAGCCTTCTTTGCCCCATCACGAAAAGCCGCACGAGCAGCAATCTCAAAAGCCAAAACCGAAGAATCAACATCGTGATAGCCACCATCAATGAGAGTCGCTTTTACACCAAGCATAGGAAAGCCCGCAAGAGGACCTGACCCCATAACACTCTCAATCCCTTTTTGGACACCGGGAATATATTCTTTAGGAACAGCACCACCAACAATCTTTGACTCAAAAATAAAGTCATCACCATCATGAGGCTCAAAAACAATTTTCACACGAGCAAATTGACCTGCACCACCCGATTGTTTCTTATGCGTATAATCAATTTCCGCCATTTTAGTAATTGACTCACGATAAGCAACTTGAGGCTGCCCAACATTTGCTTCAACCTTAAACTCACGCCGCATACGATCAACAATAATATCAAGATGAAGCTCACCCATTCCAGCTATAATAGTCTGACCAGATTCCTCATCCGATTTAACACGAAATGAAGGATCTTCGGCTGCTAGACGGTTAAGAGCAATACCCATTTTTTCTTGATCTGCTTTTGTCTTCGGTTCAATTGCAATCTCAATAACAGGCTCTGGAAATTCCATCCTCTCCAAAATAACAGGCTTCAAAGGATCACAAAGAGTATCCCCTGTTGTCGTCTCCTTAAGTCCTGCAAGAGCAACAATATCACCAGCAAATGCTTCTTCAATATCCTCACGAGAATTTGAATGCATTTGAAGCATACGCCCCAAACGCTCTTTTTTCTTTTTCACAGTATTCTCAAGAGAAATACCTTTCTGAACTTTACCTGAGTAAATACGACAGAACGTCAATGAACCAACAAAAGGATCATTCATAATTTTAAAAGCAAGCATAGATAACGGAGCATCATCAGAAGATTCGCGTGTCGTCTCAGCCTCATTCTTTACATCAACACCCTTAATCGCCGGAATATCAATTGGAGAAGGAAGATAGGAAACAACAGCATCCAAAAGTGGCTGCACCCCCTTGTTTTTAAAAGCCGTACCACAAAGAACCGGATGAAACTGAACTTCTACTGTCCCCCTACGAATGAGAGAAACAAGCTGCTCGTTGGTTGGCATAACACCTTCCAAATAAGCCTCTGTCGCAGCTTCATCAACCTCCACAGCCATCTCAATCAATTTCTCGCGATATTCTTCAGCTTTCTCCTTTAACTCAGAGGGAATTTCACTTATCACTGCCGAGGCACCAATAGAACCATCCCACTTTAAAGCCTTCATTTCTACAAGATCAACAACTCCTTCAAAGTCATTTTCAGCACCAATCGGCAACTGCAAAACAAGCGCTTTAGCACCTAACCGAGAACCAACCATCTCCACACTACGATAGAAGTCAGCTCCTATTTTGTCCATTTTATTAACAAAAACCATACGAGGCACGCGATACTTCTCAGCTTGCCGCCAAACAGTTTCCGTTTGAGGCTCCACACCAGCATTTGCATCCAACAAGGCTATTGCACCATCAAGAACACGCAAAGAGCGCTCAACTTCAATCGTAAAATCAACGTGCCCTGGCGTATCAATAATATTAAAGCGACGCTTCCGACCGTCTTGCCCTTCCCAAAATGTCGTTGTTGCAGCAGACGTAATCGTAATACCACGCTCCTGCTCCTGCTCCATCCAATCCATTGTAGAAGCCCCATCATGGGTCTCGCCAATTTTATGATTCTTACCGGTATAGAACAGAATACGTTCAGTCATCGTAGTTTTACCAGCATCAATATGCGCCATAATACCAAAATTACGATAATCTTCAATTTTATATTCGCGAGCCATTATATTTGCCTTAGTTTAAAACTTCTACCAGCGATAGTGAGAAAAAGCACGATTAGCTTCAGCCATACGATGAACATCTTCACGCTTCTTCACGGCAGAACCACGATTATTAGCCGCATCCATCAATTCACCAGATAAACGCTCAACCATCGTCGTTTCATTTCGACCACGTGCCGCCGCAATCAACCAACGAATAGCAAGAGCCTGACGACGATCAGGACGAACATCAATCGGAACTTGATAAGTAGCGCCACCAACACGGCGTGAACGAACCTCAATATGAGGAGCAATATTCTCTAAAGCTCGATGAAATAGAGCCACAGGATCTGTTTTTACTCTTTTTTCCACAGAATCGAGCGCACCATAAACAATACGCTCTGCAACTGATTTTTTACCATCAAACATAATGGCATTCATAAATTTCATAATAACCAAATCACCAAATTTTGGATCTGGATTAATCTCACGCTTTTCTGCTCTATGACGACGGGACATTAGCTTTGTCTCTCAATATTATTTTGGACGCTTTGCGCCATACTTTGAACGACGCTGTTTACGATTCTTGACACCCTGCGTATCAAGTAAACCACGAATAATGTGATAACGAACTCCTGGCAAATCTTTCACACGACCACCACGAATCATTACAACAGAGTGCTCTTGAAGATTATGTCCCTCTCCAGGAATATAACCAATTACCTCAAATCCATTCGTCAAGCGAATTTTAGCAACTTTACGAAGAGCAGAATTAGGTTTCTTCGGTGTTGTTGTATAAACACGCGTACAGACACCACGCTTCTGCGGATTCGACTGCAGAGCAGGAACCTTATTACGTTTAACTGGCGCCACACGCGGCTTGCGAATCAACTGGTTTACGGTAGGCATGCAACCTTCCTCTTTTCGATCTACATTCGTCTCACCCAATCGGGCTTTTCTATTTTTATTTCTATCCACCCCAACAGAATCGGAACAGATATCTAAGTCTATACACAAAATCGGGCACACCTGCAAAAAACAGTTTACCCGACCATAAGCAGAGAAGGCAATAGCCTTTTGCACTAGCATTTGCTTTTAATCTTCTTAACACCTGTGAATGATCCGGTTCATATCCAAAACACCTGATTACATTCACATCGGTTATATCCATCTCTAATAGCGAGAACACGTACATTCGTCAAGAACTAAACAGCAGAAAGTTTTTAAAAATGAAAATAAATTAAATTTTAAAACTTTAAATTTGCTTTTACCGCTACTCTTGATAAATCAATTTACCATAGTAATATCCCCTATAAACAAAAAAACAGCGATGTGACTGTAGTAAACATAAATGCAATAAATTGAATTGCATATTGGATATCTAATGATGAGCGCCATGAAAATAGCAACGTGGAATATTGCCGGGATAAAAGCACGACATGAAACATTATGTCAATGGCTGCAGCAAAGCCAGCCGGACATAGTCTGTTTACAGGAAATTAAAAGTATCGATGAAAATTTTCCACGCGATGCAATTGAAAGTTTAGGTTACCATATAGAAACACACGGACAAAAAAGTTTTAATGGCGTTGCGATTCTCTCTAAAAAAACACCAGATGAAGTGATCCGTCGATTACCAGGCAATGATAATGATAAACAAACACGTTACATTGAAGCTGTTTATTCAACAAACAAAGGTGTTGTTCGTGTTGCATCTCTCTATTTGCCAAATGGGAATCCTATTGAGAGTGAAAAATATTCCTATAAGATAGAATGGATGGAAAGATTATATACACATGCAAAATCATTGCTTGCGTATGAAGAACCTCTTATTCTAGCAGGTGATTATAATGTCATCCCCACTCCATTAGATGCAAAAAAACCTCAAGAATGGTATCAAGATGCCTTATTTCTTCAAGAAACAAGAAAAGCATTCCAACGTATTCTCCATTTAGGTTTTTATGATGCTATCCGGAATGTCACCGATACTCCCTCCTTCAGTTTTTGGGATTTTCAGGCAGGTGCTTGGCCTAAGAATAATGGGATTCGCATTGATCATTTATTATTATCACCAGAAGCTGTTGATCAATTAATTTGCGCTCATAGCCAAACAGAAGTAAGGGGATATCAAAAACCATCCGACCACGTTCCTGTTTGGATTAACCTTAATATCAATTAAGAAAGTAAAATCCTCATTTCATGAGACAACAAAAAAAATTCCACTCAAAAATAATAACTATGCTACAGCATATAAACAGTATATCTTAAGCAAATAAAATAAAAATAAATGAATGGAGGACATAAATGAAGAAATCATTATTAATGCTTATTGCAGCAACGTCCATTGGATTCTCAAGTTTCGCGCATGCTGAACATGATACTCTTGAAAAAATAAAACGAACAGGTGAAATTACTTTAGGTGTCCGTGAATCATCTGGTTTAGCCTACGCCCTTGGTAATAATAAATATGTAGGCTTTCATACAGAAATGGCAGAACGGATCATTGATGATATCTCAAAAAAAATTGGTAAACCAATTAAAATTCATTATCTTCCCATCACTTCTCAAAATAGAATTCCTCTCTTAAAAAATAAAACCTATGATTTTGAGTGCGGCTCAACAACACATGATATTGCCCGCAGTAAAGAAGCAGCATTTGCTTATACGACATACATTGAAGAGGTTCGGATTGCTGTAAAGAAAAACTCTAACATTAAATCTCTTGAGGATTTAAATGGAAAAACAGTTGCAACGACCACCGGTACAACATCTGTTCAACTTATTCGTAAAAATAAACGTGCAAAAAACATTCAGTTTAAAGTTTTAAAGGGAAAAGATCACGGAGATAGTTTTTTATTATTAGAATCTGGTAAGGCAGATGCTTTTGTCATGGACGCTTCAATTCTTGCTGGACATATTGCTAAATCAAAGAATCCATCTGATTATGTCATTCTTGATACTGTACTTTCAGTCGAACCTATTGCCTGTATGCTCAGATTAAATGACAAAAAATTTGAACAAACAATCAACGATAGTATCGTACGTCAGATTAAAGATGAATCACTGGAAAAGCTTTATAATAAGTGGTTTATGAAACCGATCCCACCTGCTAACACTGTTATGAACCTTCCCTTGTCAAAACAAACAAGATATGCTTGGGATCACCCAAATAATAAGCCTCGAGAAAGCTACGCGGAAAAAGATTTATAGAATTTAATAAAGAAGAACCACACTCTTTTGAAATTGAGTGTGGTTTATATTTTAATTCACTTTTTAATAAATTTGGCCTATGTAGATGCGCTTGGTTTATTGCCCTATTTGTGAATGACTAATTTGAGGGAATATCAATTAATGGACTTTTCTTTCCTTTGTAGAGATGACCTTACTCAAACATTGGTAACAGGATGCTTGGGAACTCCCGGTGTGAGCCATACCTATTTAGATACACTTCTCGATGGCTTTAAAAATACGGTTATATTGTCTATCACTTCACTTATATTAGCTGTATTGTGTGGTGTTATTATAGGAACAATGCGCACTTTACCCAAAACATCCATAATCAATTATATATTTCGCACTATCGGTACTATTTGGGTAGAGATTATGCGTAATATTCCCCTCCTTGTACAAGTGTTTTTGTGGTATTTTGTTGTTCCGAAGATTTATCCACCAGCGATGAAATTTTCCCCCATTCTCTTAATAACATGCGCATTGGGATTCTTTACATCTGCACGCATTGCTGAACAGGTTCGTTCAGGCATTGAAGCGATTCCTTCTGGACAACGCTATGCTGCTATGGCAATGGGGTTTACAACTTATCAAAGTTATCGCTATATTATACTACCACGTGCTATACGTGCAATTATGCCACCTCTTACTTCAGAAGCAATGGGGATTGTGAAAAATTCGTCTATAGCATTCGCCGTTTCAATAAATGAGCTCATGCAATTTCAATACCAAGCAATTGAAGAGGTAAGCCATGTTTACGAAAATTATTTACTTGTTACGATCCTTTATATTCTAATAGCCTTATTCGTATTCATTGTGATGACAGTCATTGAACAAATACTCAAAATTCCTAATTTTCAAACAAAGGGAAATTGAATATGATGAATTTCATAAGCTCTCAGTTTGGACTTTATTTTCCTTTCAATTTTTCCGACTTTGATTTTTCCTTTTTTACCTTTGATGTATTTCGTTCTTACATTTTATCAGGTTTACTCTTTAGCGTTTTTCTAACTCTTTTTGCAACGGTATTGGGGTTTGTTTTCGGCACACTTTTAGCAATGATGCGCCTTTCTTCCATAAAACTTCTTTCTTGGTTTGCAATCAGTTACATAACAGCTATGCGTTCAATACCACTTGTGATGGTTATCTTATGGTTTTTCGTGCTTCTGCCTTTTTTAACTGGTATATCCATTGGTGCAAATAAATCAGCACTCATTACCTTTACCGCATTTGAAACGGCTTATTTTGCTGAGATTATGCGTGCTGGAATCAATTCAGTTCCGCAAGGACAAAAATATGCAGGACAAGCTCTTGGAATGACATATTGGCAAAGTATGTACATTGTCATTCTTCCTCAAGCCTTTAGAGATATGCTTCCAGTCTTTTTAACACAAGTTATTATCCTTTTTCAGGATACAACCCTTGTTTATGCCATCAGTGGTCATAGCCTTTTGAATGGTTTTGATATTGCTGCTAATAATTTTGGTGTAAAGCAAGAAGCTTATATCTTAGCAGCTATTTTCTATTTTGTTATCTGTTTTACACTGTCACAAATAGTTTTGTATTTACAAAAAAAAGTATCCATTATTCGCTAACAGGAAAAAAAATGTCTACTCATATGATCGAAATAAAAAATGTTTCTAATTGGTATGGCGAAATTAAAGTCCTTAAAAACTGTACAACCAATATTAATAAAGGAGAAGTCGTTGTCGTTTGTGGTCCATCAGGCTCAGGAAAGTCAACACTCATTAAAACTATTAACGCTCTCGTCCCTTTTCAAAAAGGTGAAATTTGGATTAATGGAATACCTGTTCATTCAAAAAAAACGAATCTGCCTAAATTGCGAAGTCAGGTAGGAATGGTGTTTCAACACTTCGAGCTTTTCCCCCATTTATCTGTCACAGAAAATTTGACAATTGCACAAATCAAAGTCCTAAAACGAAGCAAAAAAGAAGCACTTGAACGTGGATTGTTATATCTTGAGCGCGTTGGCCTCATTGAACACAAAGATAAATATCCTGGTCAACTTTCTGGAGGGCAACAACAACGTGTTGCTATTGCACGTGCCTTAACTATGGATCCACTTGTCATGCTTTTTGATGAACCAACATCTGCTCTAGATCCTGAAATGGTAGGTGAAGTACTCGATGTCATGATTAGCTTAGCAGAAGAAGGTATGACGATGATTTGTGTAACCCATGAAATGGGATTTGCGCAAAAAGTCTCTGAGCGTGTTATTTTCATAGATCAAGGAACAATTCTTGAAGACTGTTCATCTAAAGAGTTTTTTTCTGATCCGCAAGCAAGAAAACCGAGAACGCAAGAATTTTTGTCTAAAATCTTAAGTCATTAGCCATTAGATTATCAAAAAAAAAGCTATCTTTACTATGAACTTGTATACAAGAAAACAGAGTTTAATATAAGATGAGAGAATGTAAAAATATTACAATCAGATGTTTAAAAACTGTTATTCTTTAAAATCTCAGCAACCAGTGAAATTGCTGTACGTCTCTCAGATTCATTACAAAGAGCAAAAGCCTGTTCTTGCAAAGGATGAATCCAATTTTTGTCTTTTACGTTAGCTTTTTCATAGGCAGCAGTTAACATTGCTGCCCCACGGACAATTTTTCCTTCTTGAAGCAGTATATTTCCAAGCATTGCTTGGGCAGAAGGATTTCCTTTTTTTGCTGAAAGTTGAAACCATCGTGCTGCTTGTATAAGATTCTTCTCCCTTCCCTCTCCCTTTAAAAATATTTTTCCTAAATGATACTGAGCTTTAGGATTTCCATAGTTTACCGCAGCCTGCATATAAAGATGAGCAGCATAAGAAGGATCAGGTTTCACAGGTGATTGAGGAATACCTTTTTTTATATATCTCGCAAGTTTAACCAATGCATCAGAAACATAACTTTCATCCTCTGAACCAAGATCAGCACCTTTTTCAACAATATATGCAAAAAAATTATATGCCTTATAATCATTTTTAGGAACACCATCACCGTTGGCATAGATAGAGCCAAGTTTCCAATTCGCACCAATATGGCCTCTCTTAGCTGCACAACGTAATGCTGCAATAGCCTGATTTATATGCCCATTTTTATAAGCAGACATGCCACGTTTAAAAAAATAAAACGAACCATCATTCGCTTCTTGCAAGCTATTGACATCTATTACATAAACAGTCGAAAAAAATCCCCCTAAAATCACAACAATCGTGACTTTTTTCCATATCTGAAACCTATTAACCATTTCCCCCCCTATCTCAATTTTAATGATTATATCTGTTACAAATTTCTTTGTAGATATTTAAACTCTTTTTCTTAGTAAGAAGCATACGCGATTTTAAAGTAAAAATTTTAAAAGAAAAGACAAATAGATAAAAATCATCCAAAATGTTCGATAAAATTAAGTATCCATTTTTATATACAACAAATTGATTTTTAAATATAAATCATCATTCTATATTTTGTAACACATCCTTTAACATTCTAAGCTTTATCGATCTTAAAATTTTATACGTATGAGTAAAAATCATTCAATAAAATAACGTACATTAAACAGCAACTTGAGAATGAAGAGAATACATGATGAATGGTAAGCGTTTAAATATAAAAAACAATACGAAAGATGGGTAAATATAATGATGATAGTTAACTTATAACTTCACGACTGCCTTACCACCTTAAAGATGAAGTTTTTTGTCTCCGTCAATCTATAAACAATACAAGCTTTTTGTTTAACGGATTGCACCTGACATCATTTCACATGGGGTTACTTCATACTTTACACACAAGTTCTAACTCAGAATACTCACCACTACATACAAAAAAATACCACATGTGTAATTTTACATGCCTTATATTGCTACTCTAAATGATGATATTTTACAGAAATAAAACAATGTTTTGATTTATAATGATAATTTACCTTTTTGCATATTGAATGAGGACCTCGAATATCGTAAGATTCTCTCATTCCAAACCTGTTCCAGGTTAAATCAATCAAAACCATCCGCTTGCACATTACAAGCAGAGAGAGCTATGTGGATAAAAACTCTGTGTAAGAAAGAACTAAAAATGCCTCTTACGAACAGTTTGAGCTAAGGGTTGTCCGGATATTGGACAGAATGGTGCCCCCCCCGGCGCTTGTTACTTCACAAGCATAAAGAAGGGAAGCTCAATGGATTTACCGTTATACCACTCATGATCTACGTCGTGGAATAGGCTTGGATGCCTTAAAAGATGTCTCTTTAATGATAAACATAAAACAATGGATTTCAGTAGAGATTTTATGATCGTTCATGAAAAACTAACAAAAGAAAAAGTTTCTTTAAAGAAGATCTATACTAGCCCTACTGGTATGCAATTATCTATCAAAAAAATAAAAAGTTGAAATCAATCTAACCGCTCTAAAGCAACAAATATTTTTTTCTGCGCTGCACGCAGTTCTACAACCCTGTTCCGCTCACGCTCAACAATTTCTGCTTTTGCATTTGCTATAAATTGGGGGTTATTTAACTTAAGCGATATTTTTTCAATATCTTGTTCAATTTTACTGACATCCTTCCTCAAACGAACACGTTCAGCCTCCAAATCAATCAACTGTCCTAATGGTAAACAAAAAACAGCCTCTCCCAAAATCATTTGTGCCGATACTTCCGGAAGTTTATCAGAGAAATCAATAACTTCAATACGCGCTAATTTTTTAAGAAGTGCATCATAACGCTTCACACGCTCTCGTGTTACTTCTCCTCCTTCGACAACAACAAGAGGTGCTTGTGTCGCCACTGGAATATTCATTTCAAAACGTACAGACCGAATCCCCGTGACGACATCAATAAGCCAATTAATATCATCAGCAGCTTCTTCATCTATCAATGTTTCCTCTGGCCATTTTGTCAATGCGAGCATATCCTCACGCTTGATGGCTTGCGTTTCTGTAAGAGACCATAACTCTTCCGTCATATAAGGCATAAAAGGATGAAGAAGTTTATAAACTTCATCTAAAACCCAAGCAGTACAAGCTTGAGCCTCATTTTTAGCATCTTCATTTTCCCCCTGAAAAATAGGTTTGAGAAGCTCCAAATACCAATCACATAATGTATTCCAAATGAAACGGTAAAGAGTGGCAGCTGAATCATTAAATTTATAGTGTTCAATACCAGTCGTAACTGCTGAAATTGTTTTAGATAACTCTGTTAAAATCCAACGATTAAGCGGCAATTTTGCTTGTTCTGGTTTAAAAGTTGGATCATGCTTCACACCATTCATCTGTGCAAATCGGGTAGCATTCCACAATTTCGTAGCAAAATTACGATAACCAGCAATACGGGAAACATCAAGTTTTACATCACGACCTTGTGCTGCCATAATAGCTAAAGTAAACCGAAGTGCATCAGCACTATATTGATCAATAAGCTCTAAGGGATCAATAATATTTCCCTTTGATTTTGACATCTTTGCACCCTTTTGATCCCGTACAAGAGCATGCACATAAACCGTTGGGAAAGGAACGTCACCCATAAAGTGAAGTCCCATCATCATCATACGAGCAACCCAGAAAAAAATAATATCAAATCCTGTCACAGATAAAGATGTTGGGTAAAAAGTAGATAATTCAGTCGTTTTATTTGGCCATCCTAATGTTGAAAAAGGCCAAAGAGCTGATGAAAACCAAGTATCTAAAACATCCGGATCACGGATTAATTCAACAACCTCACCATAATGAGCAAAAGCTGAATCTAAAGCCTCTTTTTCACTTTTTTCAACAAAAACCGTTCCATCAGGACCATACCAAGCAGGAATCTGATGTCCCCACCATAATTGGCGAGAAATGCACCAAGGTTGAATATTTTCCATCCAATTGAAGTACGTCTTTTTCCAGTTATCGGGAACGAACTGCGTTTTGCCTTGTTGAACAGCCTCTATCGCCGGCTTTGCTAATTCAGCAGCATGAACATACCATTGATCCGTCAAAAAAGGCTCAATAGGGACACCACTGCGATCTCCATGAGGAACCATATGGGTATGATCATCAACAGAAGCTAAATATCCCTGTTCTTCCATCAAAGAAACAATCTTCTGGCGAGCAACAAAACGATCAGATTTATCGAGATTTTCTACTAACATTTTTAATTCATCTGATAAAATCAAACCATCGAAAAATGCTTCATTTTCACGAAGAAAAATCTCGGCTTGCTGGGTAAAAATATTGATCAAGCGTAAATGATTACGCTGTCCTACTTCAAAGTCATTAAAGTCATGAGCTGGTGTGATTTTTACAGCACCACTTCCAGCTTCAGGATCAGCATGGCTATCACCAACAATTAATAACCTACGACCAACAAGCGGCAAAAGAGCATTTTTACCGATAAGATTTTTATAACGCTCATCTTCAGGATTAACAGCAATTCCTGTATCACCAAGCATTGTTTCTGGTCGTGTTGTCGCCACTGTTATAAAAGTTGTCGCATCATTTGGATCAAAAATTTTACCTTCAAGTGGATATCTAAAGTGCCACAAACGTCCTTGAACTTCTTTTTGCTCAACTTCAAGATCTGAAATAGCTGTCAACAATTTAGGATCCCAATTGACGAGGCGCTTATCCCTATATATCAACCCTTGCTTATAAAGCGTGACAAAGACTTCACGAACCGCCTGCGACAACCCCTCATCCATTGTAAACCGCTCACGCGACCAATCACATGAAACCCCAAGGCGACGCAACTGGTTTGCAATAACGCCTCCAGTTTCATAACGCCATTCCCAAATACGCTCAATAAACTTTTCTCTCCCCATTTCTTGACGCGTTGACTCTTGGCGTTCTGCAAGTTGACGTTCCACTACCATTTGCGTAGCAATCCCAGCATGATCCATACCAGGCTGCCACAACACATTTCTGCCACGCATCCGCTGAAATCTAACTATTATATCTTGAATTGTCGTATTGAGCGCATGCCCCATATGAAGTGAGCCCGTAACATTAGGAGGAGGAAGCATAACGCAAAAAGGTTCTGCACCGCTTTTAGAACCAGCTCCCGCTTTAAAAGCCCCACGAGTCTCCCATCTCTTTGCAACCCGTTGCTCTATAGAGGCAGCATCATAGTTTTTTTCTAACATTCTATCCATCCATAACGCCGCTGAAAAACACAATATATGATCAAAACCTGATCAGAATCTCGTGAATCTCAGCCATTCACTAGAGAGCTCGCAAAATCGCAAACAAAATTCTCATAAAATGAAAAACATAAAAATAATGTAAAAATAATTAAGACGATTTTTTAATCGCCTTCATAATCTCTTCACGCAAAATATCTTCCAGCAAAATAGGCAATTTAGACTGTAACCATTCTGCTATAGCAGGACGCAACACATCCTTTGCAATCTTTTCTGCAGAAGAAATACAATATGCAGACAATTCCACATGACCATCCCTTCCAGCGTCTGACTGTGATTTCCTTATCTCATCTTCATATTCTTTTGCTTTATAAACAGAATTCCGTTCTTCAGAAGAAAGCTTCATCTTTTGCATATCCATACCAACTGTATTATTTTCTGCCTCTATATCCTCTTTCTCTTGCGTTATCTTCCCTCCTTGATTTTCAGAAGAAAGACCAATACGATCAGCTAAAGCTTTCATAGCATCATCAACCGATAAGGTTGTATCATAAATACCCTCGGATGCCACTTCTGAAGCATTCACTGCAACATCTTCATTTAAAAAGTGATCAGATTGAACCGCATTTTCTTCGATTATTTCACGAATAGATGTTAAAATTTCATCCATACTTGGCTCACGTAACACGCTTGAACTCTGTACCATACTTTACAACCTCTCAAAGACGCAACAACAAATAGAATCATATTTTCAGTGTATGCAAAAGAATTATAAGATCAACATGCCTCCTACGATATTTTCAAATATGCTTGTCATAAAGAGGGCGCTACACACAGTTTTCTACACTTATAAAAATAATATCTCGCCGCAATATCTTTCAACATATTCAACTGTTGATTTACTAAGCTTTTAAAAACTAAAATAATTTAATAAGATTCAAAGAGATACTTTTATGTATTATCGGATATATTTAATTGTTTTTAAACCTAAATAACTTGCAGTCAATTTACCAATAGAAGATTGAACACTATAGCTCGCCACAACAGCATTACGCTCTGCCATTGCAAGCGCAATCTGAGCATTAATCAATAGAGTACGAGAATTTAAAACATCCAGCGTCGTTGCTTGCCCTACGAGATTTTCTTGAACACGACCTTTCAGAGCAATTTCAGCAGCACGAACACTTTCACGGTAAGCAACAACAGATGAGCGTGCGCCCTCCAACTGAAACCAAGCAGAAGTAAGTGCTTGTCGCGTATTACTATGCGCCAAATCGAGTTGAAGCTGCGCCTGTCCAAGCTGTTCCCTTGATTGGCGAATTTGCGCAGACGTACGCCCTCCTTCAAAGATTGGGACACTTACTGACAACACTATCGATTTAGAAATGCCATCTTCTCCAACCCCGCTGTAGATTCGATTATAAGATGCAGTTGCAGAAAAATCAACTTTAGGGAGCAATGCCCCTTCTTTCGCCTTTACATTATAAACACTCGCATCGACTAAATATTTAGCATAAAGGATTGCTGGATGCATCACAACGCTCATTTGGTAAGCCATATCAAGGTTGACGGGAAAATCTTTGGCTACAGGTGGGCGTTTTAACTTTTCAGGATCAGAACCAATAACTTGTCGATACACTGCCTCTGCTGCTTTTACATCAGCACGAGCAAGACTCAGCTCTGAAACCGCCACGGAACGTGCAGCTTGAGCTTGAGCAAGATCAACATGCCCTCCTTCACCCACATCAAATTTTGCTTTATTGGAACGAACTTGTTCCTCAAGAGCTGCCAAATTTTCTCTCCGAAGATCGGCAACACGACGTGCGTGATAGACATTAGCATAAGCGGTCACCGCCTCCAGAAACGTATTTTGTTCAACATTACGAAGATATTCACGCTGAGCCTGCAACTTAACTTGAGCTGAAGAAAAGATATTTTGCGTGATAAAACCATCAAATAATCTTTGATTTAATCTCACTCCTATAGATCCAGAAGTGACATAAGGACCTGTAAAAGACTTATTTCGCCCATAGTTCCCAACCCCCTCAACTTGTGGCAATAGCCCCGATCGCGCAATGACAACATCATCACTGGATATACGCACAGCTGCACGTTCACTATTCAACTTAGCATTATATTTATAAGCCTTAGAAAAGGCATCCATCAATGTTTCAGCACAAACAGCCTCTGATAGAAAAACACTCAACACCAGCAATAAACACGCCTGAAACTTCTTGTTTACTCTAAACATAATACACACAATAACAAACCCCAAATAAATTACAAAATTATCTTTTATTCACAAAACAAACAAGCACTAAAACACAAAACCAGGTGTTTTGAAAAAACAAGGAAGAGGCTTTACAGCGAGGTTAAAAGCACGACGAGCCGAGATGATCCCATCTTCTTTTATATAGATTTGTGCAACAGCAGCATTTCCATGCCCTTCAACCACAACAAGACGTCCACAGTCTTTCATTTGATCAAAGATACCTTGAGGAATAAAATCAACAGATCCCTCAATGAAAATCACGTCATAAGGTCCCTCAACGGCATATCCTTTCTCTAATGGACCATGAACGACAACCACATTATCACATTGATTCCGTTCTAAAGCTTCAAGAGCACGTTCAAAGAGAGATTTATCACTTTCCAGCGCAATCACAGACCCTGCAAGTTTTGCAAGCAACGCTGCACAATAACCACTATTTGCACCAATATCTAAAACAACATCTGATGATTTTACAGCGGCAAGCTGTAGTAATTTCGCTAGAGACGCAGGTTTCATCAAATAGCGTGCAGGAACCCCATCTTGCTCTGGACATAGAACAATATCAGTATCAAGATAACTTAACACTTTCATATCTTCCGATACAAAATCTTCACGAGATACCGTTAAAAAGGCTTCAAGAACTGATAAATCCGTTACATCGACTGTACGAATTTGATTGTCAACCATTTTGCGACGAAGCTCAGCAAAATCTGCAACCATAACGAATATTTTCTCCTAACCTACAAAAAACAAACAAAACAGCGACAATAAGGGATAAAGATCTCTTAAACTATGGGCGTTACAAAAAAGGATACTACAGTCAACAATTAGATTTTAACTGTATAATCTCTCATACAAAAGTGTCTTCACAAGAATAGAGGGAAATAATCTATTTTCCTATACCTCATCTCCCTTAAAAGCCGTTTCGTTTAAAATCGGCTGGAGGCCTCGCCCGGAATCGAACCGGGATACAAGGATTTGCAGTCCTCTGCGTAACCATTCCGCCACGAGGCCTCGTCAACAAACATAAAGGTTTCAATAAGGGAAGGCAACGCATCCGTCAAGGTGTAGAAATATTCTCTCGCCTTTTTTCCTCTTATTACACAATTTATCATATTTTTTTAAAAAAAGTAATTTTATCCTTTGCAAATCAGTATTGCTTTGCTATAGCCTTTTCAACGAGATGATTGG
Source organism: Bartonella sp. AA86SXKL (assembly GCF_042196885.1). Taxonomy (NCBI): domain Bacteria; kingdom Pseudomonadati; phylum Pseudomonadota; class Alphaproteobacteria; order Hyphomicrobiales; family Bartonellaceae; genus Bartonella; species Bartonella sp. AA86SXKL. Next base: position 16,006 of record NZ_JBHIRE010000018.1, read on the forward strand.
GCACCATTCCCCGGTAGCTCAGCGGTAGAGCAACCGGCTGTTAACCGGTTGGTCGCTGGTTCGAATCCGGCCCGGGGAGCCACTTTTCTTTTATTCCACGTAGTTTATTGTTTTTTCTAAAGTTTTTAGACATGAGGGATTCGTTAATAAAAGTAATGGAATAGGATTTTTGCAATAAAGTAGAAACGCAATATCCTACGGGATGTGTTTTTTGCAATGAACGCAAAAAACTATTGATTCATTTTAAAATAGCACAAATAAGATTACTTTTCTCAAACCACCGCACCTCTATAAGAGGGCACTGCAATTATTTGCACATTATAAATTATAAATTACGATTTCTTTCATCAAAGATGAATTATTAAGCTCCATCAGCAATGAAACTGTCTCATATTTTTTTTCCAAAGAAAGAATGATTTATACTCAATAAAGAAATTAAACTTAAAAACCTGCTCATGAAGCAATCATTTTGAAAAATGGAAGAAACAATAATCAAGGTCATATATTATCTCCATACACCCCACATAACCTCCTCCCCATCCTAAAAGCAAAAAACATAAAACAAGTCTGTAAACACTCCAACGTCTTATCTAATAGGTTGCCTCCTGCTAGCCACTTCAACGCTTTACAAACAACCTTGCCTTGTTCACCACACTGTCATAAAACATTTAATACATAAAATCTTATAGGCTTTATAGCCCCAAATACTTTATATCCCCCCAAATAATAGTGTTTTACAGTAAAAACCAAGATAACGAGCTAAATTGTTAAGAATCTTGAGAAAGCCTTCAGAAATCATGACATTCTCGCTATTGTATTATGCAGTCACATGCTTTTTTAAAGAGATATCTCTTAAATCCCCCAAGACTCTTTCACAATGACACCCCCGTAAATGGTATAAAATGAAATCGATTGATCAGCCCCATCTTTATTTATAATAAAAGCCATACCATCATACTATTTTCCAACTCTCAATCTCAGCAATCCCCCATTGCCTTTGAAAGAGTTTATAAAAATTATTTTATTTATTTTTCAAATGTTTATTTATATGACAACTTCACACATAACGTGCAAGCGAATACTTTTGATTGATCCGCATAAATAACTTAAAAATGAAAAAAATACGATATAGTGAATTATTAAATATATAAAACAATGAGTTATTATTAGACATCAATTTTTAAAATTAAAAGTTATCATTAAAGATAAAACACATCCTTTATAAAAATAATTTTATATAAATAAAATCTACTTTTATTCCCATTTAAAAAAATGGGAATAAAGCAAATAAATAATTGCCTCTACAATAAAGATTTTTAATAAATCCAAAAAGTTAGAAGTTTTCATTTCTAAAAAATGAAAACCTCTAAAGGATCTTCTTACTTTGACAAGAGTATTTTATAGCTCTTTTCATCAACAAAAGTAAAAAATCTCCAGTACATGATCTTTTTTCAAGACTTTATCTAAGCAGCCCTCTTAACTGATTTTCGAAAACGAAGAGGCTTTGCACGCTTTACTACTGCTTTTGCTTTTTTATGCCTCTCATTTTGAGGTGAAGAATTCTTCCGCTGCAACTGTGCGGTATCATCTTTTCGACCTAAAAACTGTTTTTGATGTTTAGATTTTTTAAAACGGCGTTCCTTATCGTTTTCTTTTTCTTTACTTTCTCGTACAATTGGCTTTTCTGGAAACGCTGCAAATTGTTCTGGAACAGCCTCAGCCACCAATTTCATACGAATCAAGCGCTCTATAGCACGCAAGCGGGACCTTTCTACCTTCTCATCAAAAAGCGTAAGTGCTACACCAGATGCGCCATTACGTCCTGTACGACCAATACGATGTACATAACTTTCAGCTTCATCTGGTAAGTCGTAATTAATAACGTGGCTTATCCCTGGTATATCAATACCGCGTGCAGCAATATCTGTTGCCACTAGAATCTGCACAGATCTTTCACGAAAAGCTTTTAAAGCAGACTGGCGAGCACCTTGTGATTTATTTCCATGAATTGTTGCGACTAAATATCCTACCTTTTCTAAACTACGTGTGACAGCATCTGCCCCATGTTTAGTTCGAGTAAAAACAATAACCGAATCAAAAGCTGGATTTGTCAAAAGTTTACTTAAAACATTCTTTTTTTCATTCGTAGGAACACAATATAATTTTTGGCAAATCTCTACAGCCGTAGTACCTTGAGGAACAACTTCAATTTTAACCGGATCATTGAGTAAACATTTTGCAAGCACAGAAATTTCCCTCGGCATTGTTGCAGAAAAGAGTGCTGTCTGACGCTCTTGATGCAAAAGCTTTGCAATTTGCTTAACATCATGAATAAACCCCATATCCAACATACGATCTGCTTCATCCAAAATCAAAAAACGAGATTGGGAAAGATCAACACACTTTTCACGAACAAGATCTCTCAAACGCCCTGGAGTCGCTATCAAAACATCCACACCTGCTTCCATACGTTTAATTTGTTTTAAACGTGATACGCCCCCAAAAATAAGACATGTTGAAAGATGTGCTCCTTTCGCCGCAGTGCGAATCGCTTCATCAATCTGAACAGCAAGTTCGCGCGTTGGAGCTAAAATCAAAGCGCGTGCAGTTTTAGGGCAGCGTTTATCACCTAAAGCCAAAATCTGACTTAAAATAGGCAAACTAAATGCCAAAGTTTTTCCAGAGCCTGTCTGAGCAACACCTAAAATATCGTGTCCTTTCAACATCACTGGAATAGCTTGTTCTTGTATAGGTTTAGGTTTACTCATCCCAGCAATGAGTAAATTTTTAATCAAAAGAGTAGGCAAACCTAACTTTGTAAAAACATTTTCTTCTTTTATAGGCAAAATAAAATCTTTCCTTAGCTGAAGAACTCAAAAGAAGTAACCATCTGAACTCTCCACTCAAGAATCCGCGCAAGAGAAATCCCTGACATTTTAAATGAAGCAACGCCTAAAAAGCGGCTTGCGCAACTCATGAACACCTTGAAATCAAGATAAAGGCGTATAAACTTCACTTTACAAAAAGCCAACAAACCAGCCTAAATGCCTTCATCTCTATTATCTTTGGATTATGATAAAAAAGCAAGAACTTTACGAAATACATTTATCATGAATAAAAACAATATTTAGATCGTTTACTTTTTGATGATTGTGTCCATCGGTAAATGTACCTTGATAAAATCAGGATAAATCTCGAGAAAAACTGGATTTTGTAAAGTTTTTTGACCGCCATAAATTAAATACCATTGGTTTTTATCAAAAATCGCCAAAGTTTTATATTGAATGATGCGATCTTTCATCTCAAGAACTGTTGGAATTAAAGCATACAAAGTACCGTTATCAGTTTGTAAATACTCTATATTTTCTTTATCTAAATAATAAGCACCAGAAGGCAACCCCTCAAATTTCTTATGCAACTGTTGAAGAAAATCACTACGTAAAGCACTCTCTGTTGTATTCAATCGATGTGCCATCTCTTTATAAAGCCGCTCAGGCATATAACGAGAAATAGGCATAAAATCCCCATTTTTTATAGCATTATTGACATCAACAACGACTCTTGAAAGTTCATCTTTTTGTACTATTGTTGGCTGAGATGCTAAACTCTGTTGATTAACAATCAAAAAGAAAAATAGACTCAGCACCGAATAAAAAATAGGTTTCATCATTATACTTCTTGTTTTAGTAAAATTTCAGTTTCTCAAATAACAAAATCAAATAACGTTTGATCATCAGTAATATCACGATAACGCCAACCTAACGCTTGAAATTTTTCCTCTAAAAGACAAAAATTACCGTATTTTTTTGTTTCAATCGCAACCAATACAGAACCAAAGTTTCTCGCTGACTTTTTAAGATATTCAAAACGTACGATATCATCATCTGGTGATAATGTGGAAAGAAAATGACGCAATGCACCAGGATGTTGCGGAAAACTAAAAATAAAATATTTTCTCAACCCTTGGAAACGTAAAGAACGCTCTTTAATTTCTGGCAAACGCTCAAAATCAAAATTACCTCCTGAAATAACGAGAAGAATTTTTTTCCCCTTTAACTCTTGAGGAGGAATACTGTTAAGCGCATCAATCGATAAAGCACCAGCCGGTTCAAGAACCACACCTTCAACATTAAGCATTTCAACCATCGTAGAACAAACGCGGTTTTCAGGAACCGTAATGACAGAATCAGGGGGAAATTGCTTTAGAATTGTATAGTTTAGAGCACCAATTTCAGCCACAGCAGCACCATCTACAAAAGTGTCAATGCTTTCAAGCTTGACGCGTTTTCCACTCTCCAAACAAGCAAGCAAACTTGCAGCTCTTTGCGGCTCAACAAAACGAAGCTTTGTTTTCCAACCATATTCATGTAAAAACTTGCTCACTCCACTTGCCAAACCACCACCCCCTACTGGCACAATCATCAAATCTGGCTCACTTTCTCCATTGAGTTTTTTCCATTGTAAAGCAGCTTCACAAAGCACTGTTGCCTGCCCTGTAATAATGCGAATATCATCGAAAGGTGGAGCCATTACACCACCGCTCTCTACGACAAAGGATTGCGCAGCTTCATAACATTGATCAAATGTTTCACCAACCAAACGAATATCAATGAATTCTTTACCAAAAATACGTGTTTTTTCAATTTTTTGTTGTGGCGTTGTCATAGGCATGAAAATCACGCCTTTACGTTTAAAATAACGACAAACAAAAGAAACCCCTTGCGCGTGATTCCCCGCTGAAGCACAAACAAATGCAGAATCTGGTGATATACAGCTAAGCATTTCTGAAACAAAATTGAAAGCACCACGAATCTTATAAGACCGCACCGGTGTTAAATCTTCACGCTTTAAATAAATTTCTGCATCATACTTTTGACTAAGAAAATCATTTCTTTGAAGTGGTGTTTCAGCAAACACGTGATGCAATCCCACCATAGCTTTTGTGACGTCTTGAATAAATTGACTCATAACACTAATCATTTCATACTTTATTTACATTATAAAAGCTTTTTCTATCGATAAAGGAAACTATTGTCAGTCAAAATTTCACTAAAAAATGAAAAATGTTTCTTTTGTCATTAATTCTTGATTCAATAAAAGATATAGCTTATGAGAGAACTCACATCGCGGACGTGATGAAAACGGTAAACATAGCAGACTTAAAATCTGCCGGTCGAAGACCTTGCGGGTTCAAGTCCCGCCGTCCGCACCAGATTATCTTAATCTCTCTTATTTTCCAATGATTTATTAAAAGTCAAAAAAAATTAAAGCACCTTCTAAACCACCTTTCGTAACTTTATTATAACGCTATAAGACGGCACCGCGGTGGTACTAAAATACGAATCATTGCTGCTTTTTGAGGTACCTTTTTAGCACTTTGACCTCCTCCTCGTCTTTATAGGATGGAGAGGCAATCAGTATTGCTAATTTGGGATTGGCTTATACTCTTCATGACTCTTGTAAAACGACGCAAAAGCTCAGAAAAGAGATAGATGCAAAAGACAAAATAATAGATAAAGAAGCTGAAAAAATACGTGCACAAAAAGATGTGATTCAAAAACAAGAAGAGTTAATTCGAAAATCAACTGCTTCTAAGATTATTTTTCCTCGAATGGCAGTAAAAAATTGGCCCAAAAGTAGTTTCAAGTACTTTCTCACGACCATTTTTTCAAGACAGGCAATCACAACACGCTCTGTCATAGCGCACATATAAATACGCAACAGCCTTCATGGGGGAAGATGATCATCAATACACAAACCGTTCTCTGCCTTGATCTAGATCTAAGACAGGCTGGGCGATTTCTCGTGTAGACAGCAGTATAACAAGTAGCACTTGTCAATTTTGAATTTTGTCGTTTTAAAGGCGATAGTATGCGCTATTTGCGTTTTCAGCAATGGCTTACAAAAATGAAGATCACAACAGATAAAGTCAATGCCTCACAAGAAGAGATGATTAAGACGGTGTGTGCAAAAGGATACAATCCAAAAGATGACAACGAAGCAAATGCTTTAGCAATTTTATATTTAGTTAAAGAAGGAAATGCGCATGTCTAATGCAATGCCATGGATAAGATTCCTTTTGAATGACTGGAACAGTGAGATCGATGGAATGACATGAGAGCAAAGGGGCATTTATATAACGCTTTTCATTCGCATGTATGACAAAAAAGCACCAATTAAAACAGATTTTGAAATGCTTGCCCGCGCTTGCAATTGCTCGCAAAAAAGTTTGTAACTATTGTCGAATATCTCATAAAGAATGATAAACTTATTGAGAAAGATAATGGTTTGTCGAATACGCGCGTTGAAGAAGAGCTAAAAGATTTTACTGATAAAAAAGTGCACATATCGCAAATTCATAGTGAGGCTGGAAAAAAGGTGCACAATAAAAAACGCTATAAAAACACTTTAATGATTTTGCTGAAGCAAACGCTAAGCAAAACCAAGCTATAAAGAAACAGAATAAGAATATATATAAACTAAAACTATCATTTTAGTTAGCAAAAAAAACTGCTTCTGAAAGTTTAGAAACAAACGAACAGGTTGACGAACCAACAGAGGTTGCTGCTGTTGAGACCACATCAGAGCAAATCGAAACGGGTGTAGAAAAACAACCTTCCATTCACGAGCAAGAGAACATTACGAAAAAGCTAAACGGGTTAGAAATGACAGTGGCTGTCGTACCCCTGATGATTTCGAACCTGTTTATGATTTCGCAATCGAAGAGGGATTGCCTCCAGAGCGTGTCAAAGCCGAAATGGCAAAATTTCGAGATTTTTGGAAAGCTAGAACAGGCAAAGATGCACGCAAAACGGATTGGAAAGCAATGTGGCGCAACTGGGTGCAAAAAGCTATCGAGGATTTAGAGAACGGAAAAAACTATGGAAATCACTCTCAAAGGCAAAAAAGTGTAGATGAACGCATCTCAGACAGTATCCTTGATATCGGGCCTCGAGGTCACTTTGAAACACATTCACGAGATGATAACTCCGGAGTTTCCTTTAGTTTTGAAAAGTGGCAAGCATTGACATAACAGCAGGAAGCGATGCCTTAGAAGCGTGTGATCAACTTCACGAATTGTTTTCAATAAAAGTGAGTAAAGAGGACATAACCAAGGCAATTTGGATGCTTTCGTGTGGTTCAAAAAATTTCGCAACAGGCAGATCATGAAGGTATGGCGCTTACCTATGGAATGGTTTTGGAAAGTGTTTCTGCGTGGTCACTCATAAAAACGGTTAAACGGATTTTATGCGATGAGGTAGAAGGTTTATCGGATACGTTTTTTCCAAACACTCGTGAGTTAGTAAAATTATGTCGTGATTTGGAAAATAGTCTTTTGACAAAAGCCAATCTTGTACACCAGGCTGTTTTGAACACCCGTGAAAAAAGGCTGAAAGAAAAGGCAATGAGAGAGAATTCAAGACCACTCACGTTGGTTGAAAAGCAAGTGAAAAACATTGCAGGTTAGCAAACTAGTGAAAATTTCTGATCATTTTGTGATTGGATGTGCATTTAAATCGACAAAATGGCACCGTACAGAGTGATTTAAAGATTTTATGATAAAAAATCTATCATATAAAACGCTCTGTACGGTCAAATTTAAGGCAAATAGACAAATTTGTAAAATTAGGATTAAAGCATGTTCATTTTAAAACATCTATTCTTAAAAAACCGTAAACAACCCATGCGAAAGAGGTTTGTTGCAACGGCAGTGGGTATGCCCCATGGGGGATGGGACAGAGGAGTATTTTTACAACCTCTACGAATACGAAGACGGCACAAGAGAGTGTGAAAAGTTTGATGGTGGTCAGTATTACAAAACACCTAAGAATGCGGATTTTAGTACCAAAGCGCAAGTAAAAGCATGGGTTTACGTTGGTGATATTCCGAAAAGCATTCTCAATTACGAACCTCTTATAGACGAGATCAACAGAGAGATAAAAAATATTGACTTTATTCAGAGTATATTGCGTATTGCTCTAAATGCGCTTCTTAAACATTTACACAAAAGCATAAAAAGCTATTGAATCATGGGCTTTATGTTATATTTTTATATAATATTAGAGAGGGCGTTTTATGCATACAACGAAATTACGTAAAGTTGGAGGATCAGTTATGCTCTCTACACCGCCTGCATTGCTTGATGTTCTTCATCTTACTGAAATATGCAAGTGGGTTTGGCTATAGATATCGCAAAATTACACTCTTTAAGAATTGTTAGCCCAATGTAATACTTCGGACGATTTTGCGGATAAAGATGTAGAGTGGTTTGATGCTAAGCTTGTTGGGAGAGAGCTCTTGTAATGAAGCGGGGTAAATTTGGTTTGTATCGCTTGACCCAACCTCTGTCTATGAGAAAAATGAATGCATCCTGTACTGATTGTGTCACCGGAGGCGTTTAATCGTTTAACAAAAACACTCATTGTTTTGCCCATTACGAGTGGAGGAAATTTTGCTAGAATAGCGGACTTTGCTGTTTCATTGGTGGGAACAGGGCTGCATACAACAGGTGTGATATGCTGCGACCAACCGCGTTCTTTAGATATAGTAGCGCGTAATGGGCGAAGTCTTAGCAAAGTTATCAACATTTCTTACTTGAATTTTTTCTACAATTTTTAATGTTTAAAAACACCAACTTTAGGTAAAAAATAAAAAAGCATAAGATCATGATTTTTTCTGTTGACAATCGGCTAAACAATTTTTCACAGAATAAAAATCAATATTTGACTAATGATGTCATTAATTATGACTCAAAAGAAGCAATGATGAAAGCTGTCATCACTAAGCCAATGTGTGTTGTTGGAGACAATAAAAGCACTGTTCGCTTTGAACCATCAACACCCAATAATCCATTTGTTGAAGTTTCTAATTAGATCTACGCACGTCTCAAGCGCGCCAATGCTGCAAAACTTCTTGTTGAGGCCAAGATGGTAGCAAAGCCTGACAAAGCAATTGAACAAATTAAGCAGATAGAACAAGAAGCCACACAAACATCATCTGAACCAATGACTGAAGAAACCTCTCTCGAAAAACCAAAAGCATCTAAGGTCTCTCAATCATCAACACCTACTCTTAAAAAGGCTTAGAAGTTGAAGTTAATCATCCACCAAAAATGGTATCTTCAACAGGCAAAAGATACCTTCACAAGCCTTCAAGCCCCTCGCCTTAATTGGGCTCTGCGTAATGCTCTAAACACTGCAGCAAAACAAGTCGAACGCTTTACTGAAAAGCAAGTTGCAGACATCTCATCAGCCCAAATAAAGCGTATAAGAAGAGGTGTTTATATTAAAGAAAAGGCAACAGCAAGGTTTCTTGAGACAGATATCATTGGTTCTGGAACACCAATACCTCTTAAATTTTTTAAAGCAAAAGAACAAATCTTGCCCATGTTTTTATCAAGGATGGGAGTTTTCCAAAGCGTGTTGAATTAAAAAAGCTGAATGGTAATGTATTTCAAAGAGCGGATGGAGATCAATTCCCCATTGCAAAACAAGAAGGACCTTCAATTGCTAAAGTGATGTCTAAGCCAGAAATTGCAAGTGCTATTGTAAAAAAGCTAATGAGAGATTAATTGCCAATATACAGTGCCAACTTGCTCGTCAAGAATACGCTGCCAACAAGAAAAGCTAAATTATGTTCTTAAGCTTTATCTATCTATTCCATATCCTTATGAGTTATGTATTATACACTTTGATTGCAATTTTAAGAACAGATTATCACTTATGTTTTGTTTTTTCCATAAAAAAGTCAATAAAATCAATTCAAAATGTACTTCCCAGCGGGTTGGCTTCGTTGCGGGGCAGACTAGTGCGAACTATCGCTAACGACAGAATTTTCAATTTGACTGTACATTTTACACTTAGCTCATTGATAAATAATAATTTCAATATGTACACTGTACAATATGTGAAACGTTTTCTTAGCAAAAAGTAATTCTTGTTGCTGGAAAATTCTATAGTAATAGGTATTTTCGAATCAGGTGCCTCAAAAACACCTTAAAACAACTAGCGGATTAGTTGCCGAAATAACTAATCTTCCGCAATTTAAAAGCTTTAACTCATTGTGTGCTACATGCATATAATAGCTTTGTCAGGTGTGGCTATGCCATATACCCCCTTCGGGGAAAGGCGTAACGACGGACTAGATGCCGTGTTTCTTAGTGCCCAGCACTCTTTTAGAATGTCATTAAGGAACGTCTAACATCTAAGAATTCTTTATGAATACCATTATTAAAATTACTGAATTATGTGGCAAAAGGCATGACGATATTATGCGTGACATCAAGAAAACGCTTGAAGAACTTAACGCCCTCAAATTTAAGGAGGTTGATTTTGGTGGGCACTACCTTGATAACAAAGGTGAAAGCCGCCCTTGTTATAACCTGCCAAAGCGTGAATGCTTAATTCTTGTTTCTAGTTACAGCACTGCCTTACGAGCAAAGATAATTGACCGTTGGAAAGAGTTGGAAAGACAAGTAGCTATTCGACAAATTGATTACTCCAAACCCGAAGTATTATTTGGCGCCTTAAATCATCTACAAAATCAAATTAAGCAGAAAAACTATGTTATTTCAGAATTAGCACCAAAAGCAAAAGCTTTAGAAGGCTTAAAACGCTCTGATGGTTTGTTTGGTTTGATTGAAGCCGCGAAGATGTTGGAGATAAGACCAAAGGATTTAACAGATTACTTGCGTAAAAATGATTGGGTGTATCGACGTGCTCCAAGTGGTCCATTGTTACCTTTAATCAGGATAAAATCAAAAAAGGATTCATGGACTGTTCTGCCATCACCATTCAAAAACCGGATGGAACAGAAAAGGTGCTGCCTTCAACAAAAATCACACCTAAAGGATTGGCGGCATGTTTGAGAGAAAAATCCATGGATAAGACCAAAGGATTTAACAGATTACTTGCGTAAAAATGATTGGGTGTATCGACGTGCTCCAAGTGGTCCATTGTTACCTTTAATCAGGATAAAATCAAAAAAGGATTCATGGACTGTTCTGCCATCACCATTCAAAAACCGGATGGAACAGAAAAGGTGCTGCCTTCAACAAAAATCACACCTAAAGGATTGGCGGCATGTTTGAGAGAAAAATCCATGGAGGTGTGCAATGAAGGTAAATACTAACTTCTTATGCGATTTATGGATGGCATTATCTCAATTTTCTAGGCATGAAAATATGAGTGATAAGATTGTGCTGCTCTGGTTGAGATCATGAGTTTAGTAGAAAAAGCTTTGATTTTAAAACTTCACGATGAAGTGCCTATCCTTCTTTCGATATCTTTCTCATCTGACGCTCCATAAAAAAAGCCCCACAAAAGTGGGGCTGGATAAAATGATGT
>NZ_JBHIRE010000019.1:0-26188 GCF_042196885.1 Bartonella sp. AA86SXKL
AGCAGATATTCCAATACCAAACTCAACAGCACACCCAGACAAACTTTTAGATTTGTCAAAGAATGAATATTACGAAACCGCACTCTCTAAGATGTAAAATACCATGCCTAAACCACGTCCTCCTCATCTCGTTAAACAAATTACTCAACATGGCAAAATTGTATGGTATGTACGTATTGGTCATGGACCACGCATTAGAATACGCGGTACCTATGGAACGCAAGAGTTTGTTGATAACTACAAAAGCGCACTTGCCGAGTTACAAGGGCTTATACTTCCTAAATCAAAAACTGGTAAGCTAGTCGAAGGTTCATTCGCATGGCTCCTTAAACAATACTTTAACAGCTCCAATTGGCATAGCCTTTCTAAAGTCACCCAAAAACAAAAAGAACTCATTCTTATGAAGGTATGTGATAGCATAGGAAACATTCCATACCAAGCAATTGAAAAGAAACATATCATAGCCGGTGTTGAACGGCGCAAAGAAACACCAGCAATGGCTAGAGACTTTCTACAATCCCTAAATGGGCTTTTTAAATGGGCAATTGAACAAGGACTTTTGGAAAATAATCCAGCTTTAGGAACAAAAAGACGCCCCCTCAAAAACAAAGAGAGATTTCCTGTTTGGACAGAAGAAGATGTCGAAAAATATTATCAAAGATGGCATCATGGTACCCATGAACGTGTCTGGATTGATGTTCTTTTATATACGGGCTTGCGTCGTGATGATGCGGTACGAATTGGCTGGAAAGATGTCAATGATAATATCATTCACCTCAAAACAGAAAAAAGTAAATTTCAAACAGATGTTTTTCTTCCTATTTTTCCAGAATTAGCCAAAATGCTTGAAGCAGGTCCCATAGGTGATGAAACATTCATTTGTGGTAAATGCGGGAAAAAAATACCCAAAAATAGGTTCGGATTTACATTTTATAATGTGTGTACCAAAGCAGGTATCAAAAAATCGGCGCATGGATTGAGAAAATTAGCAGCAAAACGTGGCCGCTAATTCTGGTGCAACAGTATCACAACTCAAAGCAATTTTTGGCTGGACAAATGATGCTATGGCATCTCTTTACACAAAGAGCACAGACCGTAAAAAACTCGCTCTTGCAACCATAAAAAAGCTTCAAAAAGATGAGGGATAGAGGCAAAAAAACTCAATAGAATCAGGAATAACCTATTCTCTCATATTAGACATAAATATTTTATTTTACACATACTTGTGAATGAATCGGCTTTTAAAACTTTGTCTTCTAAAGTTTACGCTTTCTGACTCTGCATAATTTAGCGTTTTTAAGTTCTATTCTTGAAAAACTATGTAATACCTTCACAAACTATCTATTGATCTAAGGGTAGAGCTCAATAATTTTTTCTTCCATTCAAATTAACTTTTTGCTTATCCCACAGAAAAAGCATTACAAATATACCTAATTTCCAGTCATATCTAGAAGAGATTTTAAACTATCGATGCAAATCTTACATAAATTTTTATTCAAATAGTGCAAATCAGCCATTCCCTCCAAGGTACTCTTTAGACGCACTAAATATCTGAATATTTTTATTTAAAAAATTAAAATCTTTTAAAGAGCTTTCTTATTGAATTGTACTTAATTTAAACTCAATAAAAACTTTCCTTGAATATATATGTCATTCTTACAAATTTATCTCTCATAAACTGTCAGAGTAATAACATTTTCTTTTCGACAATATAAACGATCTAAATAAAATAAATATCTGGAAAGGTAAAATAATTCAAAAATACACGACCGGAATTTAATATAATTTATCAAACATTTTCAACTAAACATTTCTTATTATTACGAAAACGATTGTTAGAACTTAAAAAAAATATTGCTTTGTAAAAAATTTTTAAACAGGAAAAAAATGATAAATATCATAATTACCTTTCATTTTTTCAGAAAAAACTATCATGTTTAAAAATGAAACTCTTAGATAACACACTCAAAGAATTAACTTATGAAGAATTATTTTAATTGAAACTTAAATAGTTTTACAAAGAACGCTTTAAAATGCGTATTAAAATGATTGACCTTTTACAAGAAATTTGTCAAAAAGCATATCTAGTTTGGAGGGGTGGCCGAGCGGTTTAAGGCACCGGTCTTGAAAACCGGCGTGCAGGAGACTGTACCGTGGGTTCGAATCCCACCCCCTCCGCCACAGCACTTTTATGGTGCTATAACTTATTGATTTCATGTGTGTGTAGCTTGCCAGCAGGTTTTGTATATTTTGACACTAGGTTTTGTACCAATTTATTTTTTCTCAAAGAGTTTTAAAGGGTCTTCAAATGCTTTTCAAAGGGTATTTAAAGGCGGTTTTCTGGGCTTTCACAGACTTTTCAAAATTTTTCACAGGGTTTTCAAAGACCTTTCAAAGCCTTCTCTCATTTTTACCATGAAAACGCACTTTTTTCTGATTTTCGCTCTTTTTAGCTCTTTTTTACAATTTTAGGTGTCAAAATCTATTTTGACAAAACGCGCATTTAATGCTAAATTTTATACATAAAAACAATAAATTATCACGTATTCCTACCTAATCCCACCTTTTCCCACTTAGTATAAAACCTAGTGTCAAACTACATCTAAAGTATAGAGTTCAATTATCTTTTCCTCTAATCCTACAGGAACAGATCTTTTGCCAATTTCTACAGATGATAAAAATGCTACAGATATATCTAATTTTTTAGCCATATCTAAAAGGCGTTCTGAATGATCAATGCGAAGTTTGCGTAAGGTTTTACCAAATGGTGTTGGCATCTAAAAAATCCTATTAAAAAAGAAACTCTCTCGTGATTCTAGCAGAAATTCTCAGGTTTTGGTTAGCTCCTTTTAAAAATTGACTTCCTACCCTCCTTAATACACAAGGTTGTATAGCATGACGGATAAATCTCTTGACATAGGTTTGAAATGTAGTACATTGTAGTACAATTAAGTAGGAGGTTTAGTAATGGGAAAAATTCAAGCCCGCATACCTGATGAAGTTCAAGAAATTGCAAGTGCAGTTATTAAGTCTACGGGTTTAACTATATCGGATGCAGTGCGCATGTTTATGACCCGCATTGCTAGAGATAGAGCATTACCACTTGATCTATTCCAACCAAATCCGGAAACATTACAAGCTATCGAGGATGCCGAAATGGGACGCGTCGAACGTACATCATTAGACGGCTTAAGGACCATGATACGCTCAGATAGAACCGAAGCACGTAAATCTGAAAAGCAAACCTAAGCTTGCTATGCGGGAAATTGTCTATACGCGTTCATTCCGCCGTGACCTTAAACGTGAAAGCAAAGGTAAATATGCTAATGCACTAGAGGAGGATTTGCTGCTTGTGGTCAAAGCGTTAGCGGAGAATGAACCGCTAAAGGCGCATTGGAGAGATCATGCACTAACAGGTCAGTGGCGCAATTGTCGTGATTGTCACATAAAGCCGGATTTAGTTTTGATCTATCGAAAGCCAGATGCCAAAACACTAGAGCTTTTACGACTTGGTTCCCATTCTGAACTACGCTTATGATTGGATCTCCAATTCATAGTAATAAAGAATTTTACGAAATTTTTTCTTTTATGACAGTTGTTCAGTTCTTTGAAAACCACTGCTTTAAATGTGCAATGACATTATCTAGCGCGTCCATGAGGCGTGCAAAATCGAGGATAAGCAAAAAAAGAAAAAATGCTATCCACTTCATCAAGCGAGACATCATTTTCACGCTTTGATAGGTGATGATCATTTCTTGAAGCATTTCTTTTTCTGCTTCTGTAAGCTCTGTGTATTTTTTGGATTTTTTTCTAACCATGTTTCCACCCACACAAGCGTTCACCTAGATTATTGTGCTTTAAGATCTCTCTTGCTAAGTTTGAGCTAATGGTGTTCAGATCTTGCCGGCTTAAATAAATAGGTAACCAACCAACACAAGAAGAAACATATTTATTTGTCGCGCAACCAGTGAGAGAGAGCAGCACGCATATCAGCATCACTTTTTTGATTAACTTCACTTTCCACCTCAAGCCGTGTTGTGGCTGCTTTTAAAGCTTTTTCTGTTTGCTTTTGTTGCTCTACTTTTTTCCCAAGAGTAAAAGCTTTTGCTAAGGCAATAAAAAAAGCGGCTAAAGCCGCACCTGTTACCATCAAGTTTCTTTTCATCCATAAGATCATAGGCGGTGCTCCTGAAAGCGTTTAGCAACAAAGAAAATGCCAGTACATGCCGCTAAAACCATAATGGCGGCTAAAGCCCATTGGATTGGTCCATTGCCCGCTAAAAACCCACCAAGACCTGAGAAAGAACCAATAATCGGTGCCAATGCTTCTGCTTTGAGAAACCCTGTTGGTTGTTTCGTTTCTACTGTTTGATAATTAGAAGAAACATAAGCCCCTTTCGCCCATAGCCCTGCCTCTGCTACACGCCGGTGTACGAGACCTTGTAAACGTTTGCCTCCCGCTTTGGTCCATTTCTGCAATTCGGTTGGTACCGCTTCATAATCCCCCCGATTAAGCCTTTTAAGCAATGTAGAGTTTTGGAAAGCTGCAATACCCACATTATAACAAAAGGAAACAAGAGCGCCGAACTGCTCGTCGCTTAAATTCACACAAACTGCTTTTTCTACCGCCCTCTCATATTGCCGCAAATCTGCTAAAAGCATGTTTTCAGCTTTTTTTTCTGTAATCACCATACCCTCAACAACTGTTGGTTGACCGGCTTTTTTCGTATGACCATAACCAATCGTCCATATGCC
Organism: Bartonella sp. AA86SXKL; assembly: GCF_042196885.1. NCBI lineage: Bacteria > Pseudomonadati > Pseudomonadota > Alphaproteobacteria > Hyphomicrobiales > Bartonellaceae > Bartonella > Bartonella sp. AA86SXKL. The sequence goes on from NZ_JBHIRE010000019.1 coordinate 4,756, forward strand.
AGAAGCATCTTGATAAGCCTGCAAGCGCAAACCTTCCCACTTTTTTAAACAGTATAAACAGTCTTTACTTATTTTCCGTGCCATTGTTCAATTCACCTTATAAATATACCTTTATGAGTACTGCTCCATCACCGCCGTCGCCGCCAATTTTGTCGCTTCCGTGTTTCCCATCAAAATATCCACCGCCGCCGCCGCCACATTCTTTACCACCTCTACCACCGTTACCACCTTTGTAACTCTCACCACCCTGCCCCATGATAGAACCCTTACATTTACCGCCACCGCCGCCGCCGCCGCCAAGAAAAGAACTTCCACCAGTACCAGCTCTCTTGCCGTCTATTCCACTCCCTCCACCATTACCACCAGAAAAAATAAAGCTTTCACCACTGCTGCCCTCCCTGTTTCCTCCTCCATCGCCGCCTTTCCCTCCAAAGTTAACGAGAGTCATGGAAACGGAATATCCTCCTTCTGCTGTAACAAGCCCTTTGATCATTGTTCTACCACCATTGCACAAAATGTTACTGTCATTACCTTTACCACCACGACCAATGTAAGCTGTTTTTAATTTATCTAAATCAGAACCTTTCATTTTAACATGCACACATTGACCGCCGCCGCCGCCGCCATCCTTAACGCCACCACCTCCACCGCCCCAAGCCCATACTTCGATATCGGTGTCAGCAGTAATACCATCAGGCAATGGAATATCTCCGCTTTCTGTCATCAGAATTTCAACAGGTTTTCTAACCCCGCCATCATTGTTGCCGCTACTACCGCCGCTGCTATTGCTACTATTTGCTTTGATTGAAGCCATCAGTTTGGCTGGTGAGATAAGTGCATCCACTGTTTTTGTGCCATCAATCCAGTCTTGTTTGGCAAGAGGTTGAATGAGATCAACTTTTTTCTGTACACTATGTGCTGTATCTTGCGCTTTATCGGCTGCTGTTTGCGCAATATTTGCCTCAGCTTTTGCACTGTCTCCCGTTTTTTGTGCTGTCTCAGCCGTTTTTTTTGCATCTACTGCATAAGCTTTTGCATCATTTGCTGTTCTTAATGCACTATCTGCAACGTTCTTCGCTTCACTTGCAACATGAATCCCTTGTTGTGCAACATCTTCAACTTTATCAATTTTTGCAATCTGTGCACGTTCTGGAGGAGTTAAGATAAGATGCTTTTTCCCTTCCTTCATATTCTCCATATCAAATACATCTTTTTCTATTTTATCTGGATCATAAACTGATTTTGACATACCAAAAGACTTTGAGCCTACAAAATAACGAATGGTATTTTTGAGATCTACCGGAGATATGGGATAATAAACACCTTCATCTCCCCTCCGCCATTTTTCCATCGTTGGCTGCGTAGAACTCAACCATCGTAGCTTTGATCTTTCCTCTATGGTTAAGATCTTTTTGGTAGGACCCTCGTGCATATTTTCCATAGAAAATGTATTTGCCCCCACATTGTCGGGATCATATGTAGCAGCCTTCATATCGCCAATCCCTAAAGGCGATATTTTTACCCAGCCAGCGCCTGATAAAATCGCATTCTCATGCGCTTCACCACTTGCTTCAATATCACAAATTGTGACCTTATTTTTGTAAGCAAGAGCTCCAATATCTCTCTTTGCAATAGCATCATCAGCCTTTTTTCCTTGAGCAGCGGTTGCAAAATATTCTACCTCATAAGCTGCTGCACTCCCCACTGAAACAGGTGCAAGAGCCTTACTATCTAAAACACCTTCTTTGACTTCTTCTTTTGTTGCTGGTTCAAGCTTAAATATATGTGTGTGATAGGGTAATGGCATCGCGTTTCATTCCTTAATCAGTTCGTTGTCTTGTTGTGTGAGAGAGAGGACTGCAATTCATCAATCAGTTTTTGCATGATCTCTATGCGTTTATCTGTCGCTTCTTTATATTCTGCCAAAGCGCTTAAAAGATCATGCTGTATGTCGCTTTTGACAAGATCAAGTACCTTATTTAAGGGTGCATGAACCATTCGATTGCTTGCATAAAAAAGGACGCGGATTTGCTCCGCGTCCGCAATATCATCAATAGCAGACGGATTATTGATCATTTGAAAAACTCACGATTTTATGGCATAAACAACCGGTACATTAACAGGGCGTGTTTCTGCCTCGCCCGTTGAAGAAATCATTACCTTATGCGTGTGCACTCCAGCAGGTTGTGTATCTTTTGTATAATATGAATTACCAAAAGCAGGATTTCTGCCACCTATTTGACCAACTCTTGTAACCATAGAATAATCATGCTTATGCGTATGTTGACCTGCCTCTTCAATGGTACAAGCATGTGTATGCGATTTAAGGCAATCTTGCTGTATATCGGCAAATTGTCTACTTCTGTCTAAACCGCGACCATTATCAAAGCCGCGCAAAAACACTCCTCTAAAATCTGGAACTTTAAAGGTTGTATCACTGTTTTTTCCCCATTTATCCCCTATCGCCTTGAATAATTGCGGATAATCTTTGCGTTCATAAGTAGCGCCATCACATAAAAGCCAGCCGTTTGGGACTTCTTGCATAGCAAAGGTCGCAATAAAACCACAAGGAAAGGTTTCGACCTTCGGTGGTGGAATGGGGGTAGGGTTTAAAAGATACCAGCCATCAAGACCTTTTGTTGATACGCCATCATTATAGACTATTTCATAAATACCATTTGTTTGTAACTCACCACCTGTCAATGATACTATTCCCGTGCTGGTGGCTTTATAGAGTGGCTTTGCTCCTATATTATTCATGTTTATTGTTGTCGTACCAATATTTATACCACGCGCCTTAAAGCGGATAATGATATCGTTTTTATATTTTGCTATTGGCGACACCGTCGTCAACGTGATTGATGTTGTTTGTTCCTTTCCATTCACAATAAACTTTGAGTCAAGAGAACCACCATTATCGGCAAGATATTCACGTATACGCTGCATCATGACCCGCGCACTATCATTAACAGAACTAGGCGGCTGCCCTTCTGCCCAATTAATGATACTATCGGAATTCGCATTTTGATCAGCTGTGAGTGACCAGTCATAAATATCAGACATGATAAGCCCCCGTTCTTCTTAATAGCTCTTCGCGCAATTGCTCTTCTTTTTGCCGCCCATAGGAACCAACAGATTGCCGCCTAGAGGGATCAATAAGAGGTGTTAAATCTGTCGGGCTCCCAGTCGATTGTGAGAAACCCGCCATGACTGGTTGCTGTAACATTTGTTGCTGTACCATCTGTGCCTGCTGTTTTTGTCGTTCTCCATTCTCTCTCATTAAATGAAGCAAACCGGAAAAGCCCTTTTTAAGAGCACCTGCATCAATACCTTGTGCTTGCAATGGTGTGGTTTCCATAATCTGTCCTGTTAAATTGTCTCTGCTTTCAGGTGCCATCATTCTGTTTGGGAATGGCGTGTCATATGCCATCAATTGGTTGCCCCCTTGATCACCTTGACCCACTTGATTACCTTGAAGTGTCTTTTGAAGCCTCTCAAACCCACGCAAAGGACCCACCTCGTTTGGTGCTGCTTGTCCATTGCTTTGGTTTTGCTGTATCGTTCTCTTCAAAGCATCTCCCGTTTTATTATAAAGCCCATAAATATGATTCATAAAATCCCCTGCTGTAGCTTCCATGTTACCACCGTTGAGTGTGACTGCCTGTCGACCTAAAAGCTGGCTCGCTGGAATATGTGGATTTTTGATAAGCTTTACTGCCCCTGCTGCTCCTTGTTGGTGTGCGAGATAAAGCTCTGCTTCTGACGGCGCTCTGCCTAATGCTGTGACTAAATAACGCGTATTATCCTTCGTTAACCGTGCCATAGCATCGGTTGCTTGAAAGGGATCAAACTTGTTATTGAGTTGATAGTGTTTTGCTGTTGAATCGAGAAATTGATACAGCCCCCCTGCACTGCTGTTCTTATTTTTTGCATTTGGATTACCATTACTTTCTATCATAGCAACACGTTCAAGAAAGCTTTCTGGCAAACCATATTTTTGTGCTGCCTGTGAGATAGCACGCTTCACTTTAGGATGAAAATTGATCATTAGTTTATAACCGTTCTATCAACGCTGCTATTCAAAATAATGCCAACAAAATTAATGAATTTCGTATAATTTTCTCGTGTTATTAAGCGTTTCTTTTCTGCTTCATGAAACGTCTTAATTAATTCAACGGCTTTTTCTCTTGCTAACCCAAAATCTCCTTTTTCCCGCGCTGTTATAAGCGCTGCAATATCTCTCTCAGTATCTTTATGGACGCTTGAGAATTTGCGTCCAAATTTCTCTAAGAAATTTTTTACAACTGCCTTGATGAAAGCAATCTTTCCTACACCCATAGTCTGTTGTGCCCCCCTCTCTTCCACTTCACCTATATGGTTTGGCAATCGTGCAAAAAGCTTTGTTCTTTCCACTTCTGGTCGCAACACTTTCATAAGTTGCTTAGCTTTATCTTCACCAAAAATACGCTGTAATTTTTCTTGACCATTTTTTGTGTCAAACAAACTCAAAAGATTGTGGTCAAAATTCTGTGCATTGCCTGCCGCATGTTCTACTTGCGACCGTATACCTTTTTGAAACGCCTCTTTTTCCATCAACCCAAAATCCGAAAGTTGACTGTTGATTGTGTCGAGATTAACGCTCTTCTTCAGCGCTTGCTCTCCCTGCTCGAGGGCATCACCAATAGTACGCTCGTCATAATAAATTTTCCGTGCTTTAACATAATCTGGAGAGGACGTATCCAAAACGTCCAGAATGCGTTGTTTGAACAGAGTCAAATCTCGCGCATATCCTTGTTTTCCTTTGATGCGCGCAGAATTAATTTGATCATCCAAAACCTCTTTCATCTTATGTAAAATTCGCATATTCAGCTTTGGATATCCATTGCTCCCTATAACTGTTGCATCCGCTTCATTTGGCATTTGCGCAATTGCTTTTTTATAGGCTTTTTGGAAGGCAGGAGTTTCTTGCAACCGCGATAAATCTTCACGAACAGCATTAGAAATGGGAGAAGCTTTCGCCCTCTCATAAAATGGTTCAGCCTTTTTCTGTGCTTGTTTGATAATCTCTTGCTTTAAATTAAGCGTATCTACTTTTGGACCCATCACATCTGTCAACGCATTCTTTACCCGCAATGCACTCGCATCTTGCCTTTCATTCAAACGATTACTTATGAGCGAATATGTATCATGGTCTTTTTTTGCTGCCTTAAAAGCTCTTGTAGCAAGCTCATCATGAAGATCAATAATCATTGAATCAGGACCTCGCTGTTTTAATGCCCTTTCAAGTTTATCAACACCTTCATCCCCTAAAGTTTGGCTTACATCCCTAAGCGCTCTATCGCTTATCTGAAATGCTTCTTTTTCTACACCTTGTGTTATTGGTTCAGTTTTACCAAACAATTTCTCAGCTGTTTTTTTGACAACAGCAGATGTTTTCTTAACACCAGAAGCCGTTACTTTGAATGGTTTTGTAACAAAAGGTGTAACCTTTAAAGCAGAATGTGCCACAAATGGTGTTGCAACGCCTAGCCCTGCACCAAACCCAGCAGACACTAGAGTATCTGCAAGCCCTTCTCCCTCACCACTGCCTGCTATTCCACCATAAATGGCTCCAGTTTTTGCTGCACGCCCCAAGCTAAATTTTGCCGCCTCTTTACTTGCTACTGCTTTCATTGCTGCTTCACCTGCAGCTTTTGCCGCTGCCCGTTCCGCACCCTCTGCTAAAGCAGATTGCACCGCCCTTTCTCCTGCTGCTAAAGCTTTACTGGTTATTTGTGCTCCTGCAACACCAGCTCTACCTCCCAGCACAACATCAGCCCCAATTGCCGCACGAGCAGCAGCAGGAGCGCCAAGACCTGGTATTAGAAAAGGAATTGCAGCGCCCGCTAAATTCCCCGCAAGAGATGCATAAAAATGATCTCGGTTCGCCGCTCTTTGATAATCACGCCATCGCTTTGTCACTTCATTATACTTTTTGACTGCCTCTTTATCTCCCATCCAATAATTAATAGGTCCCAGAGGTTCCGAAGCGAATACTCCAGCTATTTCATCATCATACCCCATAGTTAACCCATGAAGAGCACCCCATCCAAAAGCACCCGCTGCACTTGGATGTGGACTATCTTCTTCTGTTGCACCACTATTTCCTGTAACAGAACCCCTTAACCTTTCCTTATTTTTTGAAAAAAGCTCTTGAAGCTGTTCTGGTGTATAGTCACTTATATGCCCAATGACTCTTGTGTTTTTACGATTAATAAGAGGGGGGATTACTTCAGCCATTGGTTTGTTTCTCCTTAATGCGTCCATCTCTATCAACGAACAACATGCCTTCCGGCAATGCTTCTATCTGTTTTTCTAGTGGATCATTTGACTGTGCATGATTTCCCTTATAAGCATCTTGCCCATAGGCGGCTCGAACGAGCTCGTTTGTTGCTTCTGCACCACCAAAAAGAATTGCGCGCGTTGCTGCATTGGATTTATTGAAAGTGTCAATAACTGTTTTTAAAGATTTCTTCATTTGCTCTGCAGAAAGATCTTGATACAACGCCGCTACAGAGTTTTGCAATGCTTGCAATTCCATATTAGACAAATTCCCAAAGCCAGATGCGCCATTTGGTGAAAATGCTTTTGCTTTTCTCAAGGCATCAAGCCCGATACTTGCCTTCAATGAATCGAGCATATGCCCAAAATCTTTTGCCTTAGAATTAGGAAGGAACGACATTATAGAACCCGTGAAACCAACAACATGCGGGTGTTCCTCAACAATTTTTAGCAATTCTTTAGATGACGAGAGTATACGATTTGACCGGTCTGCTGTATCCAGAATTTGCATTTTCACTTGCTGTTCTTTACGCTCCTCCTCTTTCTGTTCTTGAATTAATTTATGTTCTGCACCACTGCCTGCAATTGGCATCGCACGTATACCATGAGGGGCATTTTCATCCTTAATAAGCATATAACCTGCTTCAGGCTTTGACAGCATGTTATCAGTATTTCCCCCTAATCCAGAAGCAGTGGAACGTTGTCCCCTTGGACTGGGATAATTTTCCCTGTGCTTGTTGAGACTTGGAAAGTCATATCCTCAGGCAATCCCTGCTCTGCCTTTTCTTCTGATGTCAATGTTCTATAGCCTTCTTGAGGGCTTAACGTGTTGCCAATCACTTTCATGGCAAGATCTGGATATTGCATAAGGGCTTGTGCGTCTTTATCATCGTATCCTTTAGAGCGTAAAAACTCAAAAATTGGTCTATTTTGAGCACGTACATTATTGCCCTGCCGCATAACAAGCGCCGCATTTGAAAAGCTTTCTTGCGGTGTTTTTCCTGATGCTAACCCTGCAAAAAAATCCATGAGATGCTCGGAAAATTCTGATTTTCTAAAACGCTCCCATAAGCTGCTTGGATTTGCATCTTTATGAATAAAGTTCCCAACGGCGTTTACATAATCGGTTGCCTGTTCTGGCATATCATTTGCTTTTAAATGTTCCTCTTCTGGTAAGTGTGCATTCAAATGTTTTTCTTCTCCTATAGGTGCATCAAAAAGCTTTTCCTCATCATTTCCAGAATCGTTTTTCAAAGAGTTTGCCGCTATAGATTTCTCATTAAGTTGAGCAATATAATCCATCACATCTTTTTGCTGTCGCCCAGCTTCATCCCCACTATACTGATCAATGTTCCCAACAAGTGGAGATTGAGGAATCATTGATGCAACACCTCCCTGCTCTGAGAAGTCATGCTTTTGTTGCTCTGGCGCCTCTTGTATCTTAACAGTATCCTTTGAAGCATCCGGTAATGGAGGCATTTGGCGCTTTAAATCATCTGTAGACATAATCAATTCTGCGGGCGTTTTTTTCCCAGCTTGTTCTGTCCCTGTTTGAGAACCACGAATAAGCTCTGTAGGACTCAATTTTTGTGGAGTATCGGCCCCATTGCTCGCATCAAAAGGGTCTGTGCTAAAAGCAGCAAGTTCCAACGCTTTACGCTTTCTATAAGCTTTTTCACGCTCTAATGCATTTAATTCTTCTCGCCAAAACATCACTGCACCCTTTCCATCTCAAAGCCAAGCTTGCTATAATCCACATGCAAAAAACCTGTCGCCTTATGCAAGAAAACAGCTTCTGGCTTTGACTTCAAAACATCCTGTGCCATCACCCCGCGATAGCGCTCTGGGTGCCCCTTGTAGTTGTATTCATAGAGTTTATAGCCATTTCTCTGCCCAGCTTCTCTGATGTTTTCTTTTGCTCTGATATCACTAAGCCCAGCAAAAGTACCAAGGATAGTTCCAACATTTCCAACAATCTCCCACGGATTAGGTTTTGGCTGTGGAGTCAATGTCGTCATTTGTCCTGTTCGCGTTCCGTAATTTCCAGCAACAGCTCCACCAGCTGCGAGCAACTTACTTAACTGGTCCCAATCAAGATTGTTCTGCTGTTCCCATTTTTGCCGCTCTTCATCCAATTGCCGTTGATGATTGGCATCAAGCACACTCCCTCCCGTCAACGCATTGAGATTTGCCTGACCTTGACCTTGAAAGAAGTTATTGGCGCCCGCCAACTGATTTTGGTTTGCTTGGTCAATCATTCCATTAGCTTGCATCATATTGTTGACGTCTTGGTTATATTGCTGTGAGAGAGCTTGAGTTGCTATGCCCCCCAATTCATCAGCCAAAACGCCCGTATGTGCACCAGAACCATAACGCCCCGCGCCTGCCAATGAACTGTTAATAGAGCTTGTTGCCTTATTTAATGTGTTTTGAAGCGCTTCATCAAAGTAAGGGTTATTGCCTATTTGTTGCCCTGAAGCCATGTTCTTTAAGTTTTGGCTTGTTGAATTTTGCCCTGTGGCTAATCCATTTAAAGTGTTGTTATCATAGTTATGCGTATTATTGCTAAGCCCATTAATCGCATTCTTTGTTTGATCACTTAAACCCGCAACACGCTGCCCGTCATAAACGGCTTTTCCGCTGCCTTGGTTATAAAAAGTCATGGCATCTTGAGCTGCGTGTTCAAAAATACCTTTTGCCCATGCAGGGGGTTCATTTGTTTGCGTCGTGTTTTGGGTATTCTGGATTGGTTTAGAACTTTTTCCCATATTAAAGCTGCTTTCTATATTCTAAAAGATTAACGAAATATCCATGCGATTTAAGAGATTTTTCCCACCCTCGCCTGCCTATGATGACAAGCTCTTTTGCCCCTTTTTCCTTGTAATAAGCTTCAATCTGAGTGATAAGCTTTGTTAAGGGTGCTCCTCCCTTTCCACCAAGCGTGACAACAACCGCCCTTAATGCTCCAGTGACGAGTTCTTGTAACTGTGTTGTGACATGCGCCATAAAGTTTTCATGCGCATCAACGATAATCCAAAGAACTTTTTCTCCCTTCAAGATATCATTTAAAATGGTCTCTGTATTATAATCATCAGGGAATTTTTGATTAAAATAAGCTATCGATTTTATGACATTGTCAAAATAGGGCGCCATTTGTTCAGCACTCCATTTTTCTGTATTATAGATCTTAAAATTCATCTTATGCCCGCGGGTTTGAGCGTTACATCAAAGCCTGTTATATGTGTCCATGGCGTGCCTTCTGGTATTCTCAGACGCAAAGCGTGATAACGCGCCCGTGAGCGGATATTATACATCCCAATATTATAGCCGGCATAACGCTCTTTCGCCCAATTTAATTGATTTCTATTATCAATGATAAAAGCCGCTCCAACACTTAAAAAACCATTTGTGGTATCCGCTTGAACAAAAGCCTCACTCATCAGGTTGATTTGCCTGCCCGTATCCCCTACAATTTGTGAAGCAATGACAGCTTCCATAGGAGGACCAGCAAAAAAACCAAATCTATTGTCTTGTGTAAACGCTCCCAACATTGGCGCACCATTTTGCCACATTTTACTATCAAGAGAAGCGCGTAAATCTCTCAAGCATTCTTGTACTTCGTCTAAACCTTCTAATGTGTAACCCGCCGCAAAGAGAGGAAATAAGTGAAGTCTCTGTCCTTTAATGACACTCCATATTTGCAAAAGCCAATCATAAACATAGATATTCATCCCCATCATATCGTCATTTATAGAAAAATAAACGCGTGAATAGACCGGATCAATACAGGCTTTTATTTCATCAATGGCAAAGTTATTGTAAAGCGTAAAGATAGTTTTATCGACTTTGCCAAAACCAATAGGCAACATCTCACCAGTATTGTTGATTTGATAAAAACCATCATCAGAAATAAAGAAAGTATAATCTCCACGACTTGCAATTGCTGTGCTACTTTTTGCCCCTATTTTGTCTTTTATTTTGACAAAACTAAATATTATTTTAGACCCTGGAACGAAGGTTGCATGATAAATAGCAGAACGCATAAAAATAAGCGGGTTGGTTGCTTGCGTTGCTCCTTGTACATATTCCCCATCTGGGAAATCTTGATAATCGCAACTTTTCTCGCCAACTTTCCAGTGTGTTGCATCATTGAGACCTGACCAATGAACACGATTTGGCTTATCTGTTAATTTCATTAAACAGACAAAATCTCCCCAAATACGAACAAGTCCAGCACGCGGGGGATTCCCCCCCAAATCTTCAAATCTCTCTGCTGTCTTTAAGGCGAATATTTGCGGTGTATCATTGTTATTAACGGCAATGATATAATCACCAAAGACAGCAAAAGACCAAGGTGCCGTTTCATTGGCGTGATATTGTTCCCCAAGCTTGCTAATATCTTTCCAACCGCGTGTGCTGTTATCATATTCGTAAAGCTTTGTTGATGTCCCTACAATAATCCGCACACCACTTAACGACCTTACTGCATAGACTCCTAAAATCACATCCGGAAAAGGTTCTGAAACGGGGGCAACTTTGGGAACTGGAATATAGGAATTGGGTGCTGGTAAAACGTTCACAATCTCACGAGAATAACCAGTGTTAATAAATGCAACATCTGGTCTAAACTCAGCAATAGGAATAAAGGTCATCAGAAATCCGTATGTTGAACTCTCAACAAATTCTTGCGCCGTGAAGTCTCAATTTGTAGCGCATCGAGTTGCTCTTGAAACATGGCAAAAGCTGCCGCAGCCATCTGTGGTTCTTTAATAATATTGGTATAAATTTCATATTTTGCGCGGGTTTTGATCAGTTCATAGGCTTCCAAAAACCATATTGAAGCTTCTTGTGCACTCTCAATGTCTTTTATTCTTATAGGATCAAGAATAAGCCTGATAGAATAGATACGGTCTGGGATTGGATACAAAATAAGCTTTTGTTCAAAATAAGCATAGCGGGTAGGTATGCCATGGCTACAATCATCCTCAAGATTCTCAATAACAAGCGGATCTGTATGCAAAAGCTTTGCTTTGCTGTGATTATCTTCATAAATGTAAGCATCAACAATGCGAACAGCCCCTGTCATTGAAGGATGTGCCTCTGCACCATAACGGCTTTTTCCCTTTATAGTGGTAAAAACAACTTCGCGGCTTTCATTGAAATAAAAAGGCAATCGTTCACAAAAGCGAATAGCCGAAAATATCGCCCTTTGCACTTGATCAACATACTCATCTGTTTGATCATCTATTTCATCCTGAATATCGTTTAACATCTGGATAAAATTTTTATCCCAAGGAGCAATGGTCTGTTTGTCTCCAATCGGACCACCTGTCTGTACTATTATTGTCATATGACTCTCTTCCAAATGTCTTGCGGCATCTTGTATGGGAGGGGGACGCAAGCAACAAACGCCCCCTTGCCTTTAACGATTTGTATAAAACTCAACAATCACCTCAGCATCACCTTTGGTGCTTTTCTTGTCTCGTGTCATATAAATCGTACTTTCAGCCTCTAACGAAACATCTCGTTCCTTCATAGGGAGGTACAGATCGCTATTGGAATATTGCGTAAGCCCTATATCTCCATAATCATTACCATGAGGCTCTTTTCCAAATGTAGCTTTTACATCTTCAAAATCCTCCATGGGATAAGCTGTAATACTTTTTATAAAAGCCCCTCGGGGTAGAACACCAATTTTCGTTATCAACCCTTGGTCTGTACATTTAACACGTGCCCGTAAATAACTAACCTGCTGTGTACAATTGTTGCGTCCTTGCAAAACATGTGGCAATCCCTCATCTGTCATGCCAACAGTCTCAACGGTTTCAACAGGTTCAGCAGGTTTTTGTGTAATTGGCGGTTTTTCTGCCATAATTGTCATCCTTTAATGAAGTTAAAATTGTTAGCTTGCTTCAGCAAAAGAAGGGATAACAATCGTGCCAAAATCTTGTCCCCCTTGATCAGAATGCGGCAAGGTATAGCGTGACTTTTTCATGCCGATAATGGTTTTTGCAGCCAAACCAAATTCACGTTGATAATCAAACAGTTCTTCAACAATTTTATAACGCGTCGCACTATTTTCCCCATTGCCTCCTGTTGCACCATTACCAATACGCCCATAAGCCATGATGATACTTTGCGCACCAAGCAAAACAGCACGACGAACAGATGTTACAGGCTCTTGTGTCTTTGAATTAACACCATTAGGGACATGCTCTGCTTCACGCAAAATGACACCGTTATACATCCCCAAAGAACCATTAAAAATTGGATTCTTCGCTCCAGAACCATCATAAGCCGCCTTGGTAATGTCTAACCACTGCCCGCTCTTTGTGTTGGTACGCAATTGGGTCACCTGTGTTGGGTGGAGATACATCACATAAGCAGATTTTCCATCAACACGAACAGGGCGCAAACGTGGATTAGCAAGTTTAGCACGTTCAACAGCTTGATCTATAAGATCTAATGTAAAAACATCGTCTTTTGTAAGCTCTTCATCAGTCTTTTTCTTAGCTGGGCGAATAACACGCAATTTGCTTGGCTCTAATGGAGCATTAAAACCATAATGCACCGGTTTAAGCGTTATGTTGCGTCCTTCAAACTGCATCCATGGTGCTGTATAACCTGCTGCCTGAATGAAGAACATCAAACTTAAGCGATCTGCATACCAATCAACAAGCCCATCCTTTGCTTCCTGACGCAAACTAAAGGGAACACGCTGTTGATCAATAGAGCCTTCATATTTGATGCGCACCGCATGAGTAAGCTCGTTGATGTGCACCTTTTCATTCATAAATTGGAGTGCTTCTTCATTGCCTTCCAGCGTTTGTCCCTCGCTAACGCCATCCCCCATCAGTTGAACTCGTAATCCACTCGTAACGGAGTCACCAGCACTTTTCCCTAGCATATCCAACACTTGGATAATGCTGTTTTTGCTCTCCCCCATCAGCGGTGCAATAGGCAACGCTTTTGAAGTTTCTGTGTTTAGTATCTTAGCCCAAACGCCAACGGCTAATGGGTCATTGAGCTTTACTTCTGTTACTGCCATTTCAATCAATGCCTTTCTTGGTTTTTAAAACTCGCCTTGCGGCTATCCCAAACGATAAAAATCACTTGGTTCTCTCTGTTGCGTCACCACGCACATCTTCAAGCTCTACTCATAATTTGTTCAAATTTTTTGGGATTTTTCTCAACCCATACAGCAAATTCGGCTTCCGGCATGGAAAAGAGCGTTCTCACATCCATACCGCCTGTTGGAACTTGCCCGCTGCGCGCTGTAAGTGTTCGCGCTGCTTGAGAACGCTCTTGAAGGGTTTCCACTTCATCCTTTATTGGTGCTTCACTATAGCCAAAAGCCTTTGCTTTTTGCACCAGCACCTCTATTGGGTTTATACCGGCTTTTTGGCATTGTTGGCATATTTGGCGCAATTCAGCACCAATTTGTTGTTGCCGTGCTGCGGGGTCTTTCCATTGCGGATAAAGGCTTGCTTGCGCTTGTAGGACACTGTCTGCTCTTTCATAGAGATAATCGGTGATACTGTCTAAATCCGGATATTTATCTTGTACCTGCGCTTTGGCTTCCTCGAAATAATCCCCTAACTTTTGGCGTTCATATTCCTCTTGACTCATGCGCTCTTGGCTCTCTCTTATGCGAGAAAACTCATCAAGTAATTTCTGTTGTTCTTGTACCTTATGACTAAGCCATGCAACATGTGCTTGTGGGTCGTCTTCTAGGGAGGGAACATTTTCCTCACGGCGGCGCGTGATTTCTTCCTGCATTGCGGCATATTTTTGCGCAAGTTCAATAGCCAATTCACGCGCTTCAATGGCGCTTTGTTCTGCCTTTTGGCGTGCTTGCCGCTCTTGCTCTAATTTATCAGATTCTATTACATCAGAATTTGGCTGCTCTTGAAGTGGTTCTACAGCTGGCTGTTCAGAACTTTCCTCTGCATCAAAAACTTCCTCAACTTGTTCAGGCTCGACCAATTCAATAGCATTATCACTGGCAAAATGTTCATCATAGATTGCTTGTTCTTCAGGCGTAAACTCTTCTTCCATATTCTGTCCCTTCAATGTGTTATTATATTTTTTGTCAAAACTCGATAGTGTTCCAACTGAGCCTGTAAAGCTTTGCGCTCTAAGTCGCGCTGCGCTATCTCATTTTTTGCCTGTTGCAACTCAAGCTGCATACGCGCTTGTTCTTGTTTCAAGAAAAGTTCGATATTTTTCTGCTGCAATGCCGCTTGTTTCTGCTGCGTATCAAGTTGATAGAGTGTGCTCTTTGCTTGCGCTTCTTGCTGTAAAACAGCAATCTTTGCTTGTTGCTCTGGAGTTAATTGCGCCCCTTGGCTTTGTTGCATCATCTGCTGTTGCTGTTGTTCTTGTTGTGCCTGCTGTGCTTTTGCCGTTAAATTTGCTACCAATGTTGCCGGTAGTGGGGAAAGCTTTAAAAGATCTGGAATCATCTCCGGTGTTAAGAACCCACCAAGCAATGGCAACATCTGCGTAATTGTCGCAAAAGTTTTCTCTTTTTCATTGGGGCTTGTCGGTGAATCATCAACAATAATGTCATACTCAAGCGTCGTAACAGCTTCACGCGTCAACGGCACATATTGGGCATTCTCTTGTCCAGAAATACGTACCAAACGCCCATCAGAGAGATAATTTTGAATAAGATAGAGAATAATCTTTCCCTGCCTACACCGATAAAGCTTGAGATTGTCAAACAGCCCCGCAAGCAAATTAAGCGTTGATTGCCGGCGTGTGTTTTCCAGCACATTGGCTTGGTTGACCTCCCGTGTTCCGATAAACTCAGCTGATAACCCTGTTACATGCGTTATCGCTTCACGCGATTCATTAAACAGCTGAAAAAATCCATTGGGAAATTGTGCACTTGGCTTTGGTTGAATTTTCCCTCCTATAAGCGCGCCATTTTTAACCCAAGTAATCGTATCCGTTCGCGCCCAGCTTTCCATAGCTTGGCGATCATCATCGAAAGCGTCTCGTTCTGCCATCAAGCCGCCCTTAGACTGGCTATTAAGGATATACATCACTTGGCTAAAATATTTATTCGACCATTTTTGTGGATCTTTTGCGGGGCGAACAATCCCGTAAAACTGGTTTTTAAGCTTATCCAGCGTGCCCGTGATACACTCCCACCCAAATTGCCCATCAGGTGCTAATGGCTTATCGGGCTTTGCTAAAAGACGTCGTCCTAGAAAAGCGCGCCTCACCACTTTTTTATTAAAACACACCCCTTGTAGTTGTGGCATCACCCTTTGAAGCTGTTCAAACTCCTGTTTGCTATAGTTGCGCATCTGGCCGGTTTGAAGATCAGGCGCCTTGTAAGTGATCTCATATTCAAACCAACGGCATTCAACCAGCGTAACATAGCGTTTCCTAGAACACGGCTCTGATAGAGAAGTCGCATTGGAGTCATCTTGATACACGCATCAAGTGACACATGAGAATCCTCAGAAGCGGTTGTACTATCGATAGCCCAATCGGCGTTAAGATCTTCAACAGCAACATCAGGAAAAAGACTTTTAGCATCCTCAACAGATTTACGATCAACATACCACATACGCTGTGCGTCAATGAGATTTGGTCTTACAGCATTGGCATCCCAAACCATTTTTAAGGGATCTAAACGTTGAACAGCAGGTATCCCTTCGGGATCTGTATCATAATCAAGCCGCGTATCTGTCCAGCCCATACCGCAAATGACCATATCCTGAAAAGCATCGGAATCGGCATATTCCGCCTCCGCCTCATCACGAAACCATTCTGCTGCTCCAGTAAGCAATTCATTGGGTATTGCTGCTCCCATTTGCCGTGGTTGAAACTGTACTTCGCGCTTATTATTACGCTCCGCCCCAACAATAGCATTCACAAGGGGTGCAATGCGGTTAAAAGTCATGACAGGACGGCGCTGCTCTTTTAAAACCGCAAGATCTTCCTCTGCCCATTGACGACCATTATAAAAATCAAAATCTTCACGCGCCTGTTCACGCCATTCATTAACATGTTCAATATCTTCTGCGTACCAAGACTTTAAACGCTTATAGATTTCATATTCATCGAGGATTGTCGTTTTTTGAAAGTCTTGATCTAGAATGCCATCCATGATGCCGCTTCTCTTTCCATCGTGCAATAACGCTCTTGCTTGGGTTTGACACTGGGTGCTTCATAGACAATGCACATCAATCCAAAGGCATCTGCCCCATGACTGGACCAATCATGCTCGGCGCCTAAACCAATACCCCGCTTCTCATCCCATTTCTCGTGATACCAATTGAGTGCCTTACGCCCTGCTACCGTCGTCTCTTCGTTAAACCATACTGAAGGCAAAATACGTCGCACTGCCTCTATTCGCATCTTAACAGCACCTGCCCCTTGATTAGGAATGACCTGCGTTTCAAAACCCGCATCATTTAAAGCACTCTCAAAACTCACATTGTGCACACGGTCTCTGGTTGCACCGTCATGGGGGAGAACCATCAACACCTTCTCATAACCATTTTGACGCAACCAACCGATATGTTCGGATAACGGCTGTCCCTGTGCTTCGTAATAATTAAGCACTCTGATCTCTCTACCAACAAATTGTGCTATCCATATCGCCGTGGCATCTGCCTTGGCGCCTGTCCCCCCAATGTCCCAAAAAGCACGTATTTGCATTAAAGGGTCACGCGCAACACGCCCTATCCGCCCCTCCTGCTCGGCTGCCAACATTTCCTTTTGATAATAAGCGCCTTGAACCGCTTTCAGATAATCCCCTTCCCAGATATGCTTATAGGTCTCGGGGCGGTTTCTCAGATCATCAAGTCGTGCTTCATTCAAGATCTTGGGAAACTTCGGATTGTCTGTTCAAGATATTGATTTATAATGATAATTCACTGCTTTGCATATTGAATGAGAGTCTCGAATAACGTAGGATTCTCTCATTTCAAACCTGCTTATCTTGAATCAATCAAAACCACTCATTTGCACATAACAAGTGGGATGAGTGTGTGGATCAAATTTGTATAAGAAAGGAATAAAAATGGCTCTTATGAACCGTCTTAATGCAAGATCTGTCGCAACATTGGGGGCTGGCAAATATAATGATGGTGCCGGCTTGCTTCTTCATAAGCGTAAAGATGGTGGTGCTCAATGGATTTATCGTTATACCATTCATGGGCGCCGTCGTGAAATGGGCTTGGGGGCGTTGCGAAATGTTTCTTTAAAAAAAGCCCGTGAATTAGCAAATCAATGGCGTTCTGTTTTGCATGAGGGGCGTGATCCCATTAAAGAACGTGAGAAACAAAAGCGTGAGGCAATAAGTAATCTCCATTACCTAAAAGACATTGCCTTAGATGCTTTTGAAAGTCGTAAAGCTGAACTCAAGAATGATGGTAAAGATGGAGATTGGTTTTTACCATTACGCCTTCATATTCTCCCTAAATTAGGTTGTCTGCCGGTTTCTGAGATTACACAAACTGAGATACGCAACACTATTGCCCCTATCTGGCATACAAAAGCTGTTACAGCGCGTAGAGCTCTCATTCGTCTCAATCTTTGTCTCAAACATGCGGCTGCTTTGGGTTTGGATGTTGATTTACAAGCAGTAACAAAAGCACAAGCTCTCTTAGGTAAACAACGCCATAAAATCAAAAACTTACCAGCAATGGATTGGAAAGATGTTCCCGCTTTTTATAAAACGCTTTGCCAAACAACAAACCCCACACAACTGGCTTTGCGTTTGCTTATCCTTACAGGGGTTCGTACCAATCCCTTGCGTCATATTCGTGAAGATCAGATTGATGGAGATATATGGATCATACCTGCTGAAAATATGAAAGGAAAGCGCGATGCTACAACAGAATTTCGCGTCCCCTTATCATCAGAGGCAATGAAAGTGATAGAACAAGCCCGTTGTATCTCTAAAAGTAATTTCATCTTTTCTTTTTCTAGTCGGGCTCCTATTTCACCTATGGTTATGTCAAAGTATATGAGAGACAATAACCTTGAAGCCTGCCCCCATGGCTTTCGCTCTAGTTTACGCAATTGGCTTGCTGAAACAACCGATGCCCCCTATGAGGTCGCTGAAACCATTTTAAGTCATACGGTAGGCGGTAAAGTAGAGCGTGCCTATCGTCGTACTGATTATTTAGAACAGCGCCGTGTCTATATGGATAAATGGGCGGCTTATGTCACTGGTCAATCTTAAGATATGGGGTGAATAACCCCATGATCTGTGGATAACTTTCTCTCTCTTCTCTCTCATTCGCTCTCAATTAGACTCATAAATTATCACATCAGAAAACTATGATAAAATATTGTTTTCTATAAATAAAATACCTTCAAAAATGAACCAAAATGTGGTTAATAAATGGTTATGATGTGTTACCATTTTTTGATAGAAAGGATTTTAGTATGATAGAAAATGATATTCTTTTGACAGACCGTGAAAGTGCAAAATTGCTTCATATGAGTGTCTCAACATTCCGCCGTCATGTTACCAATGGATCTCTCCCAAAACCCCTAAAATTGGGTTTTTTATCGCGTTGGTTACAATCAGATCTTTTGAATGTCATCGAGCAAGCAAAACAGCAACGTCAAAGTGACGCGGCATAAAAAAACTTGTCACATAAGGACGGACAAGGCTTTCTCAAACTCATCACCCTAGAGATAGCACAATCCGTCCTATGACGCAACGTTATAGGATTTAAAATGATGTGTTCTTTTAAGAATGTACAGGGCATTACACGTGCTTTGCATGGTGTTTGGCATGAGCGTTATGGAACAGCCCGTTGCCCTGCTCATGATCAGTTGCGTTGCTGTCGTTTTGCGCTTACTTGGCTTGGTGAATCCTTTTATTTTTCAAGCGATTATCGACCGTATTCTCCCTTTTCAGCGTATTGAAAGTCTCTATGCTATAGTTGTCTTGATGGTTGCTATCATGCTGTTTAGCACGGCTCTTAGCACTCTATCAGGCTACTTAGGAGCTTATTTAGCCAATCGGCTTACGCTAGAATTTGGACGGCGCATTTACACCCATCTTTTAAGTCTCTCTTTGCCCACTTTACGCCATTGGCAAGTGGGGAAACTGTTGTCACGTATTGGAGAAGTTGATACAATTTGTGTTTTTTAAGAAAAAACTCTGTAAAAAATAAATTTAGCAAATTTCATTATAAACTTATAGCTACATAAATTTATAGATACGCAAATAATCTATAACAAAAAATAGAATTCTCGTATAAAATGTTGTTTTTTCTATCTCTTTTTAACTAAGGCAACTCATTTTTTGAAATGTAAAATTCTACATAGATATAAAACAATTACTAAAAATAAATCTTATTTAACCTGATAAAAAACATATCATATATCATAATATTTTAATTTAAAATAATTTATCTACTTTACGAATGATTTTATATATATAGAAATATAGACAGAAATTGAGAATGCTATAAATAATAAACTTAACTCAATTAAATCTGATTTTATATATTTTTTCCAACTTCTGAATCTAAGTATATAAGAAAAAATTTTAAAAAAACCAATAATACTTATTAAAACTAACACAGTTTTAATAATTTCTAAATTATCCATAATAAGAAAGCACCAAAATATAATATATTTATCTATAATATAGATATATTATAATAATAATTAATGTAATAAAAGAAGTTATGGACATAAATATTAAAAATAACTTAACTAATGATAATAGTTTTTTCTTAGTTTCTTTTTTACTGTATCCTTTAGATTCAAAATACAAAATAATTGAGAATATAACAGTAAAAACGATAAGAATTGAACGCAATATTTCTAAAATAAAGTTAATAAAATCTATCCACATCAATAATATCCACCATAACAATTAGAAACTAAAATATACAAATATTTCAATAAAATCTATTGACAACACCGTATTGACTCTTATAAAGCTTTCATTATACGATTTTTACAGTTGAAAAAGTAGGAATACTGTTAATAATTATGAAATAATTGATACTAATTAAACAAATAATAAAGTCCAAAATATATTATACAGTATGTAATAATGATAACTGATCCTAATTTTATAGACTGCCACCAAGTAGGAAAATTTAATTTATAAAAATATATACTTAAAAGTACAAAAATATTTGTTGCAAACAATGCGTTTTTAACAATAAAAGTAATATAAGTTATAATATTTCCACTAAAATATATTTTAAAAAATAATATATATATATAAAATATTTTATAATCTTTATTAAGTAACCCCATTAAATAAAAATTAACGAAATAAAACAACATAAAGAATAATATAAAAAATGAAATTACTCTTATTAATGATTTTTGTATAATGTTATTTTTAATATACGAATTAGATCCATAATATAATTTAAATAAAGATATAAATATAACTATAGAGCTTAATGATAAAAATAAATTATTAATTATATTTAACTTATCCATAACACATAAAATTTCTTAATTAAAATATATATTATTTTATCAGTGAATGTAGACATGTTTACTGATAACATGCCTACAATATTACCATAAATTTAGATATATAGTGCTAAATATTTCATAATTTACCGGAAACAAAGATAAGTATGATGTATAGCTCCCACGCTTGCTCCTAATAAAGAGCCACTGAGAGCACCACCTGCTGCACCTATTACAGAACCTGCTGCAGACGACGAAAGGAGCGTCACTGCACCTATACCGCCTGTTGCAGCTGTCGCAGTTACTCCTGCGACTGCTCCAAGCACACCTCCTCCAGCTGCCCCAACAACTGTGCCTACCTCTCTTCCTACTGTTCCTGTTGTTTTCATTTCGTCCCAATAACCCGAAGGGCTACATGAAAGATTCGAGCCATGTGACGAGCTTGAACTACCCATTTTTAGTCTCCTTATATTATTAAAAAACTGTATCACAACGATACAGTGGTAACTCTGTTATTATTCATTTTAGCAAATGTCAAATATAATTTGTATAAATAACAATAAAATACTGTATAAATAATAAATACATTATGTTTATATTGCCTTCACACAAAATGTATATTTTGTATAAATATAATACTATTTACAATACTGTTTAAATATGCGACATCCATCGCTCTTTCTCT